>JBAVDD010000268.1:0-4735 GCA_049587035.1 Acidobacteriaceae bacterium
GTGTGCGAGGGGTGGAGGACTAGCTGCCACTGGCTGCGCGAGAACAGAATGCAGATGGTCGCGTAGGCGCAGAGGAAGGCTACGAAGAAGACGATGGCCAGGGCTTTGAGGATCCAGCCTAGCTCGACCAGGGGGATCATCTCTGGGGGGGCGTTGCCTCGTTGGGGGTCATAGCGAGGAACCAGCCGGGGCTGATTCGACGAGGGCTTTGGGCGGGGCTTGGTGGGGTTGGAGTTCTTGGGCATGGTTCTTTTGCGCTATGGTTAGCATCTCATGGCGAGCGATTTCGGAAGGAGGATGGCATTGGGCGAGTGGGTTCGGTTGCGTGGGGTGGGTGAGGCTCCGGAGATGAATACGGTGGTGGAGGCGGAGGCCTGCGGGCGCGACGGGGTGGGTGTGCCGATCTGTCTGGCGAATGTGGAGGGGAGGTTGTCGGCGCTGGGGAATATTTGCCCGCATCGGGAGGGACCGCTGGGTGCTGGTTGGATTGAGGAGGGGGCGGTGATGTGTCCCTGGCATGCGTGGGCGTTTGATGTGACGACGGGCGTGGCGGCGGCTCCGGAGAAGGGGCGGGTGGCGGTGTATCCGGTTAGGGTGGAGGGTGGGGATGTGCTGGTGGAGTTGAAGTAGGGGTGCCAGCCAGGGAAGTTATTGCCGGCATCTGCAAACAGAGGAGGCGCACGGCGAGATAACGCGGAACCGTCTGCCGCTGCACACCGTAATACGGACATGAGCGCTTACTGTAGAGGGAATTGGGGAAGGAATTCGCTGCTGATAACAGTGGTTGGTTTCGCCGCTGTCTTGCCTCTTGCTGTCCTGGCGCAAGTCCCTACTGTTCCTGCGGCGACAACCACAGCGGTCCTTGGTGCAGACGGCAAACCACTCACCTTCGCTGTCGCTTCCATACGCAGAAACGTCTCCGGAATCGGATCCTGCGATCCCGAGCATCTCTATGTCACGCCTGATGGCTTTCGCATGAGCAACTGTTCGCTGGAGGTTGTTCTGTTCTTTGCGGAGGTGCCATCCGACGGCACTACGCTTGGTTTTTCCACGCAAGGCCGCACGATTGGTGCTCCCAAGTGGATGTCCTCGGAAAAGTATGACATCGACGCGCGGCTTGAAGAAGCGGACCTGCCCGCGTGGCAGAACCCGGCAAAGCAGAAGGAGATGTTTCATGCCCTGCTGCACGCACTGCTGGTTGAGCGCTGCAATATGAAGGTCCATCGCGAGATGCGGGAACGGCCTGTGTATGATCTGGTGATTGCGAAAAACGGACCGAAGCTGAAACCGGCAGCATCCACTGTGCGGGCCGACATCGTTGGCAAACACCCTGACGCCGGCGCCGTTCCTGGAGCCAGCGGAATGTTTGCGCTTGGACCCGGCGGCAGCGTGGCGCTCTATGGGGTGACCTTGCGGACGCTTACGACGCTGCTTTCGAACAGGGCTGGCCGTCTCGTTGTCGACAAGACCAACCTCACCGGCCTCTACGACATCCATTTGGATCCGCCGCAGCCGCTGCTTGCAGCCGATGATGGATCCGATCTCGGGCCTTCCATCTTCACGGAGTTGCAGGAACAGCTCGGACTGAAGCTCGTGTCCGCGAAGCAGCCTGTGGAGACGCTTGTCATCGACCACATAGAACGGCCTTCGGAAAACTAGACCCTCCGGGAGTGTTCGTTTGCGATGGCGGAGGTTTTGTGAGATGAGCAGGCGCACGAAGGATGGTCGGGGTTTGGCAGGATTTCTACAGGCGGATGCTGATAGAATCAAGTGATCCCCTCGCTCACTGGCGAACGATCAATCTCAGCATTAGGGAGAGGGTATGCGAGCTGTTCTTGCCCTTGAAGATGGGCGCCTGTTTTGGGGCAAGGCCTTCGGTTCGGTTACGGAGCGCATTGGCGAGGTGGTGTTCAATACTTCGTTGACTGGCTACCAGGAGATCTTTACTGACCCGTCGTATGCGGGGCAGATTGTGGTTCTGACCAATCCTCACATTGGGAACTATGGGACGTCGCCTAGCGACGCGGAGTCGGCGCGGCCTTATATCGAGGGGCTGGCGGTGCGGGAGTTTTCGCCGGTTAGCTCCAACTGGCGCAGCACTGAGGTTGCGGACGAATATTTGGAGCGCAACGGAGTTCCGGTTATCGCCGAGATTGATACGCGGGCCGTGGTGCGGCATCTGCGGGCGAATGGGTGTTTGCGGGGCGTGATCTCTACTGCTGTTGAAGATACCGACGCGTTGGTGGCGAAGGCCCTCGCGCATAAGACGATGGCGGGGACCGATCTGGCTAGCGTGGTGACTACTCGCGAGACGTATGCGTGGGATGCTGCGGAGCCTAAGAATGAGACGGGCGATAAGCTGCTGCCGGTGGGGTCGGAGGCTGGTGACACGCTGCATGTGGTCGCTTATGACTTTGGGATCAAGCAGAATATTTTGCGCATGCTGACGAGGGAAAACTGCCGGGTGACGGTGGTTCCGGCGAAGACGTCTGCGGCGGATGTGATGGCGATGGCGCCGGATGGGGTGTTCTTTTCGAATGGGCCGGGTGATCCGGAGCCTTTGGAGTATGCCGTCGAGACTGTGCGGGCGCTGAAGGGGAAGGTGCCGATGTTTGGGATCTGCCTGGGGCACCAGGTGTTTGGGATTGCGCTGGGGGGCAAGACCTACAAGCTGAAGTTTGGGCACCATGGTGGGAATCATCCGATCAAGAATTTGGAGACCGGGAAGGTTGAGATTACCGCGCAGAACCATAACTTCAATGTGGATCCGGCGAGCTTGCCGGCGGATGTGGTGCGGACGCATACGAATCTGAATGACGATACGCTGGCGGGGTTGCGGCATAAGACCGCCCCGATGTTTAGCGTGCAGTATCACCCGGAGGCTAGCCCTGGGCCGCATGACTCGCATTATCTGTTCAAGGATTTCCGGAAGATGATGGAGGAGTGGAAAAAGTGAGGTGCACGGGATCTTCGGATTTGAGAGGCGACGTGTAGCGGAAGGCGGATGGAAAGCGGGAGTAGGGACACTCCAACGGAGACAGGGTTTTGACCAGAAGCACAAATCAGAGGCGGCTCTATAACATCGCGGCAGCGGTGTTACTGCTTCTGGCTGCGATTGGGCTGGTGGGAGACATGCGGTCGGCGCACCCTTTCGACGACGCCTACATGTTTGTGCGCTACGCGATGAATATCCGGCATGGGCTGGGTGTGTCATGGAACCTGAACGGCGTGCATACGTATGGCCAGACGTCGCTGCTGTGGTGTGGTGTGGTGTTGGTGTTGAGCTACCTGCCGATGGGCATGGCGAAGATGCTGGTCTTTGCATCGACCGTGAGTGCTGTGGGGGCATTGGTTGCGATTGCATGGTCGGTTGCGGCGAATGCCAAGAGCGAGCTGATGTCGAGTGGGTGGCGGGTATTGCCGTGGATTGCGGTTCCGTTGGCGGGGACGGCGATCTTCAAGGGCAATGCCTATAACGGCATGGAGACGATGCTGGGGGCCTTGTTGTGCGGGCTCTTTGTGGGAATGGGGCTGAAGTGGCAGCGCGGCGAAGTCCGGCCCGAGCTATTGGGGCTGGTAGGCGTGCTCCTGTTTTTGACGCGACCGGAGTCTGCGCTGGTGGTTGTGCTGTTCCCGCTGTTGGTGTTTGCGTTGATGCCTGGGCCTGGATGGGCGAGCCTGCTGCGACTGTACGGGGTTTTCCTGGCAGGCGCCGCGCTCGATTTACTGATGTGCAAGCTGTACTTTCATACGGCTCTTCCGTTGAGTTTTTATATGAAGAGCTGGCATCCGTACAAGGGATACATGTGGAGCGGCGTCTGGCATCCGGAGATTGTGCTGGCGTCGTTTCTGGAGGCTTGTGAGCTGTACCTGATGGCGCTGTTCTTCCTGGTGCGGAGGGAGGACTGGCGGATGGTGACTTGCTGCGTGGTTCCGGCTACCGCGGTGTTTATCTATCTGCAGACCGTGATGCAGATTATGGGATTGAACGCGCGTTACTACATCGCGTACCTTGCGTTTCTTTTGGTTCCGGCACTGCTGGTGATCGACCGTTGGCTTGCGGCTGGGGAAGCGGCGCGGGAGAACGTCGCTGAAGAGATGGATACAGCGAGACGGTGGCCGGGAAATACGTTATGGATTCGTTCGGGCATGGCGGTGGCGCTGGTGCTGTTCTTCTTTGCCTTGACGTTTCCGGGCGTAGCGAAAGGGATACGGCGCGTCGAGAACGAGACACATTACGGATACGAATCGGCCAACCTGGTTACGGTGGCGACGGCGGAGTTGCCACAGAAGCCCTGGGACACGATGAACGAGCAGGTTACCGACCTCTTAATGGCTAAGCTGCCAAGGGGTGCGACCGTTACCGGGAGCGAGGTGGGATATCTGGGTGCGCGCGCGGCACAGGTGAACATCATCGACCTGGCGGGTTTGAATGATGCTCAGATTGCGCTGCAGGGGTTCCACATGAGCGCACTGCTGGCGAGGAAGCCCGATGTGATCTGGATGCCGGAGTTCTCCTATACGTACCAGCGCGGTGAGATGTTCAGCGACCCGGCTTTCTATCAGCAATATGACGTGTATGCGGGAGCGGCAAATTACGGGCTGGCGATACGGAAAGATTCTCCGTTCCACGCGCAGATTAAGTTGCAAATGCAGGCTTTCTGGAACGCAATGTACCCGGGTTACACGATGAGCGAATATCTGGTGCATTCAGCGAGTTGGACCGGTGCAGAAT
>JBAVDD010000269.1:0-7740 GCA_049587035.1 Acidobacteriaceae bacterium
CCCTTGCGCAGGCCCTGAAAGAGCGGCGAATTGAGAGCTGGATGGATGACGTTGAGGAAGAGTTGCGGGAAGGTTCCAACGATGATGCTGGCGCAGATGAGGATTCCGGCCCCTAGACGCTCAGGGAAAGTGATCGGGGGAAGTGGATGCTCGGGTGGGCTGGCCGGTCCAGTGCTCGAGAAGAAGGCTAGTTGCATCGCGCGCCAGATATAGGCGATGCCGGCTACGAGACCGATTCCGACAAAGAGCGTGAGCGTGGGGTAGGAATGCCAAACTCCGATCACGATCATTAACTCTGCTGCGAAGCCGCTGAAGCCAGGCAGACCCATGCTTGCCATGCCGGCGATAACAAATGTAAAGGCGGCAAACGGCATGAGCTTGCTGAGATGCATGCGGCTCAGGGCATTCAAATCCCGCGTGTGCGTGCGTGCATACACCATGCGGCCTACCACGGCGAACAACAGTCCGGCCAGGATTCCGTGGGACACCATCTGGATGATTGCTCCGGAGAGGCCGATCTGGTTGAGCGTCATGAGGCCAAGAAGAATGAAGCCCATGTGGCTGATGCTCGAGTAGCCGATGACGAACTTGAAATCTTTCTGGACCAGAGCGACCAGGGCGCCGTAGAGGATGCTGATGACGGCGAGGACTGCGAAGACATCTCGCCAAGAGCCCATGCCGAGGAAGTGGAAGCCCCATGGTGCCAGACCGAGCGGGAACATCGCCATCGCGACACGGAGGCAGCCATAGGCGCCGAGCTTCATGACGACACCGGCGAGCAGCATGGAGGCGGCGGTTGGCGCGGCCACGTGGCCGGTGGGCGCCCAGGTGTGGAAGGGCCATAAGCCTGCGAGAACAGCAAAACCGACGAAGACGAGAGGGAAGGCCCACATCTGGAAGTGAGGCGAGTAGGAATAGCTGGCGAGGTCTCCAAGCGCGGTGCTTCTTGAGCCGGCCAAGACATAAGCGGCGATGAGGCCGACGAGCACCATTGCGCTGCCGATGAAGGAATAAAGGACGAGCTTCATTGCCGCGTACTCGCGGCGCGTGGATCCCCAGATGGCAATCAGGAAGTACTTGGGGATCACGACGATCTCATAGAAGACGAAGAGGAGGAAAACATCGAAGCTAAGGAAGACCCCGTAGACGGCGCCAATAAGAACCAGATAGAAACCGAAAAACTCCTTGACGCGATAGTCGACGTTCCAGGAGAAGAGAATGCCGCAGACTCCGATGACGCCTGTGAGTAAGAGCAGGGTGAGGCTGATTCCGTCTGCCTTGAGGCTGTACTGAATTCCCAAGGATGGAATCCAGGGGACGCTGGCGACGGTGAAGAGTTCGCCTGAGCGATGTTGGATGAAGGCCGTCAGAGCGATGGCAAACGTGGCGAGCGAGGTTATCAGCGCGAGGATGCGGGCCCAAACCGCCCTATGACTCGGCAGCAGAAAGAGCGCCAACGCTCCGAGAAAAGATATGTAGATCGTCCAAGCAAGCATAATCAGAAGTTCCGTAAATGTAGCGCCATCTGGATAGCGGTATGGTTGACAACGCCAAGGATGAGTTGCGGATAGAGACCCAAAACAAACATGAGGCCAATCGCGGGCACGAGAGTCAGACGCTCTCCCAGGGTGAGATCAGGCATGGTAGTCCACTTCTCGCCAACCGGGCCATAGAACACGCGCTGCAGAATTCCAAGGATGAACACGGCCGTAATGAGCAGTCCAATGATCGACAGAGAGGTCGCCCACGTGGCCAGAGGGAAAGACCCCTTGAAGATCAGAAATTCGCCAACGAAGCCGTTGAGTCCGGGAAGACCGAGGGAAGAGAACAAGGCGATGCCCATGAGTCCCGTAAACACTGGGACCACCTTGCGGAGGCCGCCGAAATCATTAAGCCCACGAAGGCCGCCGGAACGCTTCTCCAGCATCGCGACGAACCAGAAGATGGTCGCAGCAGTTAGTCCGTGATTGAACATCTGAAGGAATACGCCGTTCATCGCTGCAAATTTTTCCGAGGTGAGCGCGGCGTCGCCGCCTGTGAACTTCACAACGGCAAAGATGGCGAGCAGGCAGTATCCCAGATGGTTGATGGAGGAGTAGGCAAAGATTCGCTTGAGATCCTTTTGGGCGAGCGCAGTGTAGGCGGACAGAACGACCGTTGCGACGGCGAGCCATAGGAGAGGAGTGAGGACCCTTTGCAGCTCTGGCCCGAAGAGCGGAAGCAGTATCCGAAGGAATCCGTAGAGGCCCATCTTGGACATTGCCCCTGTCAGAAGGATGGTGGTTCCGGTTGGCGCTTCCGAGTAGGTCGAGGGCAGCCATGTGTGGAATGGAAAGAGGGGCACCTTGACTGCGAAGCCGAGGAACGCTCCAAAGAAGATGACGAGAGCGGCGTGCTCAGGCGTTAGCAGATGCCAGCCAAGAGTTGCAATCACCGCCGGCATGAGCTTGCCATTCTGAGCCAGGGCTGCGAGGTCGGTGAAATCGAAGGTCCTGGTGGCTAGAAAGATCGCGAGGAAGGAGAGCAGCATCGCCACGCTGCCGACCATCGTGTACACGAGGAACTGCATGGCCGCTTTGGCGCTTCCTGAGCCACCCCACAGCTTTACCAGGAAGAACGCTGGAATCAACGCGAGTTCCCAGAAGATGAACCAATGGAAGAAATTGAGTGCGGTAAAGGTGCCGAACAGGCAGGTCTGAAGTACCAATACCAGCGAGAAGTAGAGGGGAACCCGCTGCTCGATCCGCCAGGAGGCGAGCATGCCGATGGGCACGACGATCGATGTGAGCACCAACATCAGAAGCCCCAGCCCATCGATACCGACGCGGTAGTCCACGTTGAGAGCGGGGATCCAGGAGTGGAGTTCCTGGAACTGGAAGCCGTCCGCCGCGGTATTGAAGTTGTGCCAAAGCAGCAGGGTGACGATAAGGGCAACTAGGCTGAATGCGAGTGCAGTCCAGCGCACCAGCGGCTTGTTCTTTCTGCCGAGCAGGAGCACCACCACGGCCCCCGCAAGAGGCAGTGCGGTCAAGATGGAGATCCATGGGAAGGAGTTCATATGCTGGCTCATGTCTGGGCTCATGGCTGGGCTCATATCCGGGCCTTCCATAAGAGCAGGATCGTGAATGCGATGAGAGCACCTGCGACGATCTTCAGATATCCCTGGATACGGCCAGCCTGCAACCGGGCCAGGAGTTGACCGCTCCTCGAGACGCTTTCGCAACCTTCATCGAAACCTGAATTCACCACGTGCGTATCCAAGAAGTTATCCAAGTGAGCCAATCCAAAGACAAGTTGAGTGATCGTCTTGACGGCGCCGTTCCAGACCCAACGGTCGAACCAATCGGAGATCTTCGAGAACAGCGTATTGAGACGGATGAACGTCGCTCCATACAACGCGTCGATGTAAAACGCGTGACCAAGAAAGCTGAAAGTTGGTGGAGACAGTTTTCCGAGGTTGTCGGGAGCTTCGGCGCTCTCAATAGGACGGTGCCCATAGAACCACCAGCCTAGACCGAGTCCGAGCAGAACGATTACTGAGGATGACAGCATCACGGTGAGCATGCCTCCGTGAGAGAAGGCTCCGAAATCAACCGCAAGCGGGGTTCCTTCAAGGAATGACTGGAACCATGGCCACGCGGGCGTTCCGAGGAATCCAAGCAATAGCGCAAACACGGAAAGGATCATAAGAGGAATGGTCATGACCTTGGGGCTCTCGTGTGGGGCGTGCGATCCGTGGTGATGATCGGCCGTGTCGGCATGGCTTACGGCATGCGCATGATCATCCGCATCAGCAGGCAGACGCAATGTTCCTCCAAACACGTAGAACATCTGACGGGCCATATAGAAGGCTGTGAGCAGCGCCGCAAAAGCTCCCATGTAATAGGGCATCTGCGAGATGTTCCAGGTGTGAGCGGCGTGAAGGATCTCATCCTTGCTCCAGAAGCCGGAGAAGAAGAAGGGGAATCCGCACAACGCGAGCATCGCGATGGAATACGTTGCGAAGGTGACGGGCATGGACTTGCTCAGGCCGCCCATGCGGCGAATATCCTGCTCTCCCGAGCAGCCATGAATGACAGAGCCGGCGCCAAGGAAGAGCAGCGATTTGAAGAAGGCATGCGTAATGAGGTGGAACATGCCGACCGCTACGCCCCCGACGCCTAGTCCCATCATCATGTAGCCAAGCTGCGAGATCGTGGAGTAGGCCAGGATTCGCTTGATATCAAACTGCGCGACAGCAATGATGGATCCAAACAGTGCGGTGATGGATCCGACCCAGACGACAGCCTGAAGTGCAGTCGAAGTCGTCAGCGCACTCGCAATGCCTGTGTGTGCGCTCATGAGGGGATAGACGCGCGCAACCAGGAAAACGCCGGCGGCCACCATGGTTGCAGCGTGGATCAATGCGCTGACTGGAGTTGGACCTTCCATCGCGTCTGGCAGCCAGACGTGGAGAGGGAACTGGCCGGACTTGCCAATAGCCCCACAGAAGATCAACAGGGCAATGCCGGTTGCTACGCATACGCCAATCGATGTCGTTTGTGCCAACAGATGCGCGATGGAAGCGGATTCCAGGCATCCTGCGCCGTTGTTGTAGAAGAGAAGCGTACCGGATTGAGAGTAGAGCCAGACGATCCCCAGGAAGAAGGGAAGATCGCCGATACGAGTGGTGATGAACGCCTTCTTCGCGGCAGCAGCGGCGCTGGGCTTTTCGAACCAGAATCCAATAAGCAGATAGGAGGTGAGACCGACGATCTCCCAGCACATGAAGAGCAGAAGGAGGTTGTTCGAGATGATGACGCCGAGCATTGCGCCGGCGAAGAGCGCGAGGAAGCAGAAGAAACGAGTGAAGTTCTCGTCGTGCTCCATGTAGCCGACGCTGAAGATGAAGATCAGCAGGCCGACGAAGGTGACCATCACCAGCATGACCGCGGTGAGGGGATTGAGTACCCAGCCCAGCGACAGCCACTCGTTGCCGAATTGGAACCAGCGGAAGTTGAAGAACTGCTGGGTGACGTCACCGCTTCCGCGCAGGATCAGCACATGAGCAAAGGCCCAGACGGAGAGCAGAAACGAAATCGCCATCGAACCGATGGCGAGAGAGGCTGCGAGGGCCCGCCTCTTCTGCTTCGCGAGAGCGCTTATCCCGGCCGCCAGCAGAGGCAGCGTGGGGATTAGCCAGAGATTTCGTACAATCCAGTTCATTGAAGGCCAGTAAAGAGTTGCGGGTGAAGGACGAGGCACAGAGCTCTTCGCTGAGAGGTGGCTTCGTCTGTGATTTGGGACAAGCTAAATAGTACGGTCGTCATGCGCTGCTTAGCCCTTCATGGAGTTCATTCGATCGAGGTCCGTGGTTCTGGAGTGTCGGTAGACTGCAAGGATAATGCTGAGGCCAACAGCGGCTTCCGCCGCTGCGACGCTGATGGAGAAGATCGCGAACATCACTCCGGTGAGCGCTTCGGGGTGAGGGCCGTAGCGCCAGAAGGCAATGAAGTTGAGATTGGCGGCATTGAGCATCAGCTCGATACCAATGAGCACGAGGATGGCATTGCGCCTGGTGAGCGCGCCTGCCAGGCCTATGGAGAACAAAAGCGCAGAGAGAAGAAGGTAGGCTGTGAGCGGGTTCATCGCGTCCCCCCAGTGTCTTCCATCGCGAGGATGCCCGCACCGATAAGAGCGGCGGTGAGAAGAACGCCGATGATCTCCAGCGGGAGAACGAACCGATGCATGAGAGCCACTCCGACTTGGTGGACGGAAGCATCAGGTTGCCCGCTGAAGACGGGCTGGGACGCTGTGGCGGAGTAGATAGCGAAGGCAAGCACTGCAAAGACCGCCGCGGCGATTAGGGCGCCTGAGAGCCTGAATGGGGACGAGACATCTGCAGCAACAGGGTGAGCACCGCGAGTCATCATGATCGCAAAGGCCGCGAGAATCGCCACCGCACCTACATAGACCAGAATTTGCGTGAATCCTACGAATTGTGCGCCCAGCTCAAGGTATAAGGCGGCCAGTCCTACGAGTCCCAAGGTGAGCGCCAGAACGCAGTGCACCAGATTTTTCAGGGTCATCGCCGCGGCGGTTCCTACGATCGTGATGGCGGCGAGCAGCAAAAAGGAAATTGTCATCTTAAAACGATTCCAGCCGTGCAAAGTTGGTAGATACAGATGAACATAGGGAACCCGACAGCCCTGTGATGTTGGTCACAGGCCTAACTAGCGAAGCGATACGTGCGTACGTGAAACCACTTGTTGCGCCGAAGACCCCGGCTCAACAGTACGCAGGAGATGATCATGAGCAAACTAACTGTGATCCAGCGAACGAAACCTGCAGGCATGTAATGCCAGATTCCGGCCCCCACGATGTTGATGAGAGAGAGGGGCAGCATGAACTTCCAAGCAAAGTTCATGAGTTGATCCATCCGAAGCCGTGGGAGAGTGCCACGAATCCATATGAAGACGAAGATGATTGCCAGTAACTTGGCGAAGAACCATATGTAGGAGGGGATCCAGGTCAGGAAAGAGAACGGAGCAGCCCAGCCGCCCAGGAACAGGGTGATCGCCATGGCGCTGGTTGCGAACATGCCGAGGTACTCGCCGAGGAAGAACAGGGCGAATTTGAAACCGGAGTATTCGATGTAGTAGCCGGCGATGATCTCCGATTCGCCTTCAGGCATGTCGAAGGGGCAGCGGTTGGATTCGGCGGTTGCGGCGATCATGAAGATGATGAACCCGGCAATGCCCCAGGGAGTGAAGACGTACCAGTGCGGCCAGATGCCAGTGTATCCCGCCTGCATATTCACGATGTTGACGGTGGAAAGCGAGCCTGCCGCCATAATGACCACAACAGAGGCGAGAACGAGCGGCATCTCGTAGCTGATCATCTGGGCTATCGCCCGCATCGCTCCTAGTAGCGAGTATTTGCTGTGGCTCGACCATCCGGCCATGAATACCGACAACTCGACCATGGAGCCGATTGCGAAGAAGAAGAGCACGCCCGCATTCAGGTTGGCGATCACCATGTTCTTGCCGATGGGGAGTACAGCGTAGACAAGGAACGAGGCGATCACCAGCATTACAGGGGCGAGAAAGTGAACGATCTGATCCGCAGAGCGGGGAATGATGTCCTCTTTGGTCAGCGACTTGATGCCGTCGGCCATGGGCTGAAGAAAGCCGAAGGGACCTACGCGGTTTGGGCCGTAGCGGTTCTGCATTCTCCCCAGGCCCTTGCGTTCGAGCACGGTCGTGATGGCAAAGAGTAAGGGAAAGACGAGCAGCACCGGGATTACGGACAAGATTGCAGACGCGATGGGCTGGAGCGCACCAGGGACGTAGCCCATGAGCCAGTGCTTTATCAGGACGAAGATCTGATCGATCATCTCAGGCATAATTCGTTACCGTCCGCCTCAGAATCTTAACGCCGTTGATGGCTGTCGAGCGCGTCATTTGGCTTCTCCGGTCTCAGATGGAGCGCTTGGGGCCGCTGCCGCTGCCGCGGCTGCTGCCTTGGCTGCTGCCGCAGCGGCGGCTTCCCGCGCTTTGGCCTCAGTCTTGGCCCGCTCTTCGGCCAAGGCGGCGTCGACTGCCGCGGCTTCGGTGGGGTGAATCTTGTTGTAGTAATCGTTGGATTTTGAGAGTTGCTCCTTGTCCAACAGGAGACCGCCAAAGCGGTCATCGGAGCTCATCTCAAAATCGACGTCCATCTTGATGGCGTCGAAGGGGCATACTTCGACGCAGATCTGGC
>JBAVDD010000270.1:0-19020 GCA_049587035.1 Acidobacteriaceae bacterium
TTCATCCTCCGCCACGCCAGCGCCGGCGTCCGCCGCGCCAATCCCATCCTCGACGTCAAGCGCCCGCTCGACAAGGACGGCAAGGCCCAGTGCCTCCAGCTGGCCCTTGTCCTCAACGCCCTAAAGCTAAACTTCGATCTCGTAGTCTCGAGCCCCCTCAAGCGCAGCCAGCAAACCGCCCAGCTAGTCGCCACCGAAACCGGCTACGAGCAAAAAATCCTGATATCCCCAGCGCTAGCCCCCAACGCAACCTTCGCTCAGTTCCAGCGCCTCCTGCGTGACAACTCCGCCTCCGAGAACGTCCTCGTAGTAGGCCACAACCCCAACATCACGCAGTTCCTCGGCCAGCTCCTCGGCGTAGGCACCAACGACGACCCGGCCACCACCCCAGCCCGCATCCGTCTCCGCAAAGGCGCTCTAGCCCGCGTCAACCTCCAGCGCAGCACCGCCGTCCTTCAGTCCCTTCTAGACCCCCGCACCGTCCGCGCCCTCTACACCACCTCAATCAAGAGCTCGCGCCGAAAGACCTCGCGAAAATAACCCGCCTCTTTCTTCAGCGACCACTGTTCCAGCTCCGCCCCACCCCGCGCCGGAATCAACTCCAGCACCACCCGCTTCGGATACACCTTCGTCCGCACCCTCACCGCCGCCGTAGCCCGATCCTGGTTCAATGCCTCAGCCAGCCTCAGCAGCACCACCGCGCTCGTCACATGCGCATGCTCCTCCACCGGAACCCACCGCATCGGCCGCTCCACCGGGTCCGGCCGGCTCTTCCCCAAATACCGAGCAATCGCCGCCACAATCGCCCTCTGCGCCGGCGAGAACCCGAAGATCTCCGAGTTCGCAATGATGTACTGCGAGTGCCGATGATGTCCCTGATGGTTCATATACTTCCCCACCTCCTGCATCATCGCCGCCGCCTGCAGCCATAGCCGATACTCCTCCGGCAACTGGTGCACCGCCTTCAGCTGATCGAACAACTGCACACAGTGCTCCCGCTCCGGCTCAGCCTTGCGCGGATCCACCCCATACCGCCGGCAGACCTCCAGCACACCCTCCCACCGCTCAGCCTCCATCGTCCGATGCGCGCTCGTGCGCACATCCGTGTCCGCCAGCATCTGCGCCAGCATTCCATCCCGCAGCCCCAGCCGCGAGAACCGATACCCCTTCAAGTGCATCCGCTCCAGCAGCGCCGCATACACCTGCGCACCACCAGCAATAATCTCCGACCGCCGTGGCCCGATCCCCGTAATCGCCGCGCGCTGCGCATTATTCAGCTTCAGCAGCCGATCAGCCATCTTGCGCACCGGACCCGTCTCGGCCTCCAGCAGCTTCACGCGCTTCACCGCAACCTTCTTCGCCGCCCGCCGTCCCACGCCCGCAGCGTTTTTCTTCTTCTCCAGTCCCAACTCCAGCGCTGTACTAGCCTCCGCCAACGCCGCCGCCGTGCCAGACGTAGCAATCACCAACCCAACCTTCGGCTGTCCCAGCTTCCGCCCCGCTCTGCCCAGCTCGCGATCGATAAACTTCCGCAGCCGCGCAATGTCTTCCTTGCTCGGCGGATCGACCCGCAGAAACTCCTGCTGCAACCGCACCGCCCCCAGCGGCAAACTCACCATCTGCTGAATCCGTCCGTGGTCAGAAACCGTAACCTCGCAGCTCCCGCCCCCCAGGTCGATCATCAAACACTTCCCCTGCGCCCCCGGCTCATGCGTCACAATCCCCAAATGAATCAGGCGCCCCTCTTCCAGCCCGGAGATCACCTCCACCGTCCATCCCGTAGCCGACTTCACCCAAGCCCGAAACGCCTCCGAGTTCCGCGCATCCCGCACCGCGCTCGTAGCCACCACCCGAACCTTATCCACCACCTGCGCCTGCACCGACTTCTGAAACCGCTTCAGCGTCTTGATCGTATTCGCCATCGCCTCCGGCGAAATCACCCCCGTCTCAAAAACACTTTCCCCCAGCCGCGTAACCTCGCGGTCTTCAAACAGCACCTTCAACCTGTGTTGCTGCACCGAAGCAATCGCCAAACGGCAGGAATTAGAACCAATATCGATTGCAGCAAACGTAGGCATAGTCTTTTGAGTCCTTACATCCTGCATCCTTACACGGCCCGCACAGTGGAAAACCAGCCCGCGACACTCCCCACAGAATTGTCATCCTGAACAGCGCGAAGGACCTGCTTCTCAACCCGGCACTCCCTCCTCCAACTCGCCACGCGAAGCCCCCGCCGTCCGCGCAGGACCAGGACTTCGCTATGCTTAGGAGATAGTCCTTCGCGGACAACCAACCAGCACCCGGAACCACACCATGAGCTCCACCCATCCCATGCCTCTCGACTCCAGCTCTGCCCCGACACGGCCAGCGCCTCGCCCAACCCAGCCGACCGCCGCCCCGTCCCGCTGGCCCACCGCCCACATACTCATCCTGCTAGGCCTCTGGCTAATCATCTTCGTCTCCGCCGTCTCCACCCCACCCCTGCTGGACGACGCCGACGCCACCCACGCCCAGGCCGCCCAGGCCATGCTAGCCACCGGCAACTGGGTCACCCTCCACGTAGACGGCATCCGGTACCTGGAAAAGCCGCCCCTCCCCTACTGGATCACCGCCATAAGCCTGAAGCTCTTCGCCCCAGCGCACCCACCCTATGGCCGCGCTGCCGCCTTCGCTGTCCACTTTCCTCTGGCCCTGACCATCCTCGCCCTGGCCCTGCTAGGCTACGCCTGGTCCCGCCGAGCCTTCACCACCGACAGCGCCACCAACCAGCACGCCCCCCTCTACACCGGCATCTTCATCCTCACCTCCGCCGGCGTCTTCCTCTTCACCCGAGTCTTCATCCCCGACGCCCTCCTCTCCCTCCTGCTAGCCTTCACCCTCTACGCCTTCCTGTGTTCCATTAACAGTCAGACTTTAACAACTTCCATTATCTCTAACAAAACAAGACATAAAGAAAACATCAATGCAGTTGGAGACCTTGCAGTATGGCCCTACGCCATGTGGCTGGCCCTCGCCCTGGCCGTCTTAACCAAAGGCCTCGTAGCCATCGTCTTCATCTTAGCCACCATCGTCCTCTTCCTCTACTGGACCAACCAGCTCCACCAATGGCGCAAGCTGAAACCCCTGACCGGCCTGATCCTCTTCTTAGCCGTAGCCGCCCCGTGGCACATCCTCGCCGGCCTGCGCAACACCGGCGGCGAAAACGGCCACGGCTTCTTCTGGTTCTACTTCATCAACGAGCACGTCCTCCGCTTCCTCGGCCGCCGCATCCCCCGCGACTACAACAAGCTCCCCACCTACCTCTACTGGTCCCTCCACATCGTCTGGCTCTTCCCCTGGAGCCTCTTCGCCCCCGCGGCCCTGATCGTAGCCTGGCGCAAACGCCACACCATCATCGCCCGCACACAGCTCTCGTCAAGTACCCAGAAAAATCTGTCATCTCGACCGGAGGCCGCAGGCCGCAGCGGAGAGACCCGCAGTTCCTTCCCCGCCCCCCCCACCTTCAAGCATCAAACCGTCCTCCTCACGCTCATCTTCTCCGCACTGGTCCTCATCTTCTTCTCCATCTCCACCAACCAGGAGTACTACACCTTCCCCGTCTACCTCCCTCTCCTGATGCTCTTAGCCGCAGCCCTAACCAGCATCGAGCGCAACCCTCTGGACCAAACCCTCCGCCGAGCCCTCACCTTCACCTTCGCCACCTACACCACCCTCGGCCTGGCCATCTCCGCAGCGCTAGCCTACGGCCTCTACTCCGCCCGCAACCTCCCCTTCGTCCCCGACATAGGCGAACTCCTGGCCCACCGCGACGTCGGCGACTACACCCTTTCCATGTCGCACTTCTTCGACCTGACCGGCCACTCTTTCGCGGCCCTGCGCCTTCCCGCCTCACTAGCCCTCATCGGCTTCCTCATCGGCCCAGCTATAGCGTGGATCTTCTACCACCGCCGCCGTTTCCTCTCCGCGATCCTAACCATCGCAGCCACCAGCACGGTCTTCCTCGTAGCCGCACACATAGCCTTCGTCCGCTTCAACCCCATGCTCTCGTCGGTAAACTTCGCGCGCACAATCCAAACCCTCGAACGCACCCACCAGATCTCTCCCGACAACACCGTCCTCATCTTCGGCGACCAGGCCTTCGGCTCCTCCATCCCCTTCTACCTCGACCGCCGCGTAGACCTCGTCGACGGCCGCACCACCTCCATGCTCTTCGGCAGCACCTTCCCCGACGCCCCACCCATCTTCCTGACCTCCGCCAACCTGGCCGCCCAATGGGGCCAGGGCAAACGCAAACTCCTCTTCGTCCCGCTAGAAAAACGCGACGAAGTAGACCAGCTCTTAGGCAACCGCCAAATCATCCTCCAACAAACCTCCGGCAAAGCCCTAATCACCGACCGCCCATTAGACCATCCCCAACCCCCTCAACATCCAGATCCCGGGGCCACGCCTCAATCCGGTACCCCAAGGCTTTAGCCTTGGGTCTCATAGGCCCGGAGAGAATCGGGCTTTAGCCCCAAGGTATGCACTCTTAGAAGACCGCACAACGCACAGGAAATCCGACAGCCTTAATGCCAGCAGCAACCCCCAAGCCGACGACCCACACCGCGCCCCACCGCCGCTGGCGCACCTCCTCCATCGCCCTCATCCTCTCCGCCTGGGCGATCCTCCAGCTAGGCGGCCTCTTCACCCCCGGCCTGCTCGATGACGTAGACAGCATCTACATCCAAATCGCCCGCGAGATGCTCCAGCGCCACAACTACGTAACCCCCACCATCGACGGCATCCGTTTCTTCGACAAGCCCCCCCTCATGTACTGGATGGCTGCCGGCTCCATGCACCTCTTCGGCTCGCACTTTGGAATCCAGGATTGGGCCGCCCGCCTCCCCCTAGCCCTGGGCGTCCTGGCCCTCCTCTTAGCTGTCTACGCCCTAGGCATCCGCTTCTATTCCACAACATCGTCAAGCGCAAATTCCGATCGCGCCGGTCTCTACGCCGCCCTGGCCATGGCCACCTGCATCGGCCCCTACCTCTACACCCGCTTCTACATCCCGGACATCCTCATAGCCCTCTGGATGACCCTCTCCGTCCACCTCTTCCTCATAGCCCTCGAACGAGTCAACCACAACGCTGCCCTGAAACACCCAGACCAACAAGCTCTCATCTCGACCGAAGCGCAGCGGAGTGGAGAAACCCCTGCATTTCCTCGCCCCGCCCACAACGCTGTCATCTCGACCGAAGCACAGCGGAGTGGAGAAACCCCTGTATTTCCTCGCCCCGCCCACAACGCTGTCATCTCGACCGGAGCGCAAAGCGCGGAGTGGAGAGACCTGCAGGTAATCGCGCCACAGCCCTCCGCCCTGCTCCCCTGCCTCGCCTTCGCCGCCATCACGGCGCTAAACCTCCTAACCAAGGGCTTCATCGGAATCGTCTTCCCGCTAGGCTTCGTCCTCCTCTATCTAGCCTTCACCCGCCAACTCCGCCTCCTAAAAAAGCTCCACCTAATCCCCTCCACGCTGGTCTTCCTGATCATCGCGGCCCCCTGGCACATCCTCGCGGCGATAAGAAACCCACCCATAGCAATGCCCGCGGGAGTAGGTCTCCCCGCGCACGCCGGCTGGGCCTGGTTCTATCTCTACAACGAGCACATCGCCCGCTTCCTGGGCCGCCGCATCCCCCACGACTACGGCCAGGTCCCCATCCCCATCTTCTGGGCCCTCCTCCTCCTCTGGCTCTTCCCCTGGGTAGCCTTCCTCCCAGCCGCCCTGATGGACGCCTACCGCACCCTCCGCCACCGCAACCCCGACGCCAACATCTCCCCAGCGCCGGACCTGGGTGCCCCGGGTCCGGATTCTCGAACCTGGGTTGGCACGATCTCCGAACCCAGGCACGTCCCCGCGTCCTCCCGGCAAGAAACTGTCATCTCGACCGGAGCGCCAAGCGCGGAGCGGAGAGACCTGCAGGTTGGTGCGCCACAGGTACCCCGAGGCTTCAGCCTCGGGTCTCATACCCCCGCCCAAAAAGGGGCTTTAGCCCCCGAGGTATGCCCTCCCCAACTCGCGCACTCCCGCCACCGCGAAGCCGCCCTCTCCAACCTCCTCTGGGCCGGCATCATCCTCGGCTTCTTCACCCTCTCCTCACGCCAGGAGTACTACCACCTCCCCGCCCTCCCCGCTCTAGCCCTCCTCGTCGGAGGCTTCCTGGCCGACGCCGACGCGCGCCTAACCCACCGCATCAACGCCGCCCGCGCAGCCATCAAATCCGCCGCCTACGGCCTGGTCCCCATCGCCACGCTCCTCTTCCTCCTCTGCGGATACTTCGCCTTAACCGCCCCCACACCCCACCTCGGCACCACCCTCAACGACGTCCTAAGCACCAACCCCGCCGACTACAACCTCTCCCTCGGCCACATCTTCGACCTCACCGGCCGCGCCATGGGCTTCTTCCGAGGCCCCCTCTTAACCGTAGCCCTCTGCATGCTGGCGCTAGGCCCCATCGCGTACCTAGTCCGCCGACCCGCGGCGAAAGCCGCCAACGGAAGCAATCGCTCCTTCGCCGCGAACCTCCTCATAGCCGCCGCCATGCTAGGCACCCTGACCGCCGCCCACACCGGCCTGGTCCGCTTCTACCCCATCCTCGGCTCCAAAAACCTGGCCCAGGCCATCGACGCCCAATACCACCCCGGCGACCTCATCATCATCGACGGCGAGCTAACCTCCGGCTCCACGCTACTCTTCTACACCCCCCGCACCGCCGCCCCCGTCCTGCTAGTCAACGGCCGCATCAACGGCCCCTGGTTCGGAAGCTTCTACCCCGACGCCCCACACATCTTCCTAAACGACCAGCAACTAGCCCACCTATGGGCCGGCCCCCACCGCATCTTCCTACTAACCCACAACCCCAAATCCCGCACCACCGACCTAACCCCCGACGCCCCAGTCCAAACCTTCGCCACCAGCGGCGGCAAAACCATCCTCACCAACCGCTAAAAGCAAAGCGTAGAGGATAGAAGCCTCCGGTTCAGGATTGTGGAAAGCACTCACACTCGATTTGCACCAAGGCTCACTGACCGCCATGCGTCTTACCTTTCGGCCCACTTGCCAATTCGTTCACATCCCAAGCGTAGAAGCGCCCGTCGTCGTAAGCGATGATGCGATCGCCCTTCGGCGAGAGATAAGGACCGCTCAGGTCTGCTCCTCTCATCCTCATCACGAGATGGCATCGTTCATGCCATTGCTTGTCAAACACTGTGATGAACACCTTGCTCAAGTGGGCACCGATATCAAAAAAATCATTACCGCCGCTCATGCCATATCTCGATGCCATATAGGCGGAACCGTTCCAATCCGCTGTAATGGTTCCTGCATTCTTCATTTCAGGGTGGCTGATAACATCTCCACTTGCTGTTGTGAACTCTGGATGCTCACCTCCAAAAACGATCTCATCGGGGCCTATGAAGGTGGGCTTTCCGACATTCTTGCAATCGTTTGTGTAAATTTTAGAGGTGGGCCTCCGCAATCCGAATGGAATCAGGTAAATATCACACTTAACCCCTTCAGCGGCTTTCCCAAAGATCGCGATGTCTGATTCCACAGCCTGATCGATACTGAGCGGCAAAAGATGAACGTCGATTGGCTTAACCGAAGTTGAGGTGATTCTCCACACTTTCGAAAGTTTTGAACGGTAGGCCCTGACAATCAAGTAGACGGAATCATGCGAGAAAGACGGGGAAAATCCACCACCGAAGGCTTGGTGCATCTCAGCTGCAGCTTGGTCTATTTCGTGAACGTCAACACCGACGGTCTTCTCCTTTGCGAGAGAGCCGTCGCTTCTTAGCTTCCAAAACTCTAGAAAGCCCGGGTGATATAGGACTATTGTTCCATCACTCAGAACGTCGGCATCGCTATCAGCTCCAGCTCCGCCAAGATCAGCTTCACTTGTGACTGTTCCAGAAACCAAGCTGATGACGATAGCTCTGTAGTGCAGTCTCCAGGAATCCGGTCTCTCGTGTGACTCAAGTCCTTTTGGTAGTTCCTTAACTTTGGTGATCAGAACAACACGATCATCACCAACAAAGAGAGACAGCGGATGTTCAGGAAATCCTTTAAACCTTTCTCCGGAAGAGATACCTTTAAACCCATATGAACCGAGATCAATCACCATCGGAGACATAGCTATCAACCTACCTATGAAAAGAAAAAAGAAGGCTATGGCAAAGAATGTTGGCCGTAACGAACGAATATCCCTCAATGTGAGACTCCCCGCGGAGCAAAGACTTCGCCGCCTAAAACATCTTTAGTGAAATGAATGAGTAAGCCTAAAGGATTGATCCCAAGGATAGCCCGGAAGCGTTGCCGGTTGCCATCATAGCCCAACCACTGCTGTTGCAGGGTGCCCGATCCATACGCGTTCTTTGCGGATGGGTAGGGTAAGAGCTTCCTCGTGGCCACAACCGACTGTCGAGCCTACCCCCTACACTCTGCCTTACTCCTCCACCCGACCCCCATCCTTCAACTTATAAATCTTCCCCCGATAATAAAAATTCTCCCCACCATAACTCCCCACCCAAAGCACCCACCCCAACAAATCCCGCAGCGGATAGATCAACGCGTTATACAAAACATCCGGATCACCCAGCACCCCAAGAATCGCCCCCGCCTGCAGCCACCGATTCAAGACCATCGCCGCCAGCCAGACTATTCCCAGCGCGGCATGCCCACTAGCCAAACCCCACACCAACCCCAGCAACCCAAACGGCATGGCAAATGTAAGTCCACTTCCTAAGTGTCCCCAAGGCCGCGACCGCCGCGTGCTCTGCATCCACCGTAGCTGGTTCCGAAAGCTCAACCAGAACGGCGAATCCTGCACCATCAACCGAATGACATACGTAGCCATCCGCACGCCCGTCCCCTGCGACGCCAGCCGATTCCCAATCACAAAATCATCGGCATAAAACTGCCCCAACTCCTCAAACCCGCCTACATCCTGGAAGCTCTTCTTCGGCAACACCATCGTCGCACCCAGCGCAAACTTCGTCCCCTCCAGCATGTCCGCCACCAGCACACCCGAGCTCATCTCCACACTCTTCCCCACCGCATCCAGCTGCGAGGAGAATCCTCCGCCCTCATGCGCGGTCCCAAGATAAACGCAGCTAGCCAACCCACAATGCGGGTCCTTCAGCGTCTGCACCATCCGCAGCAGATAATCCTTCTCCACCCGCACATCCGCATCGCTCGTCACATACAGATCATTCTTCGCAACCGCATCCATCGCAGCCAGCGAGTACACCTTCGCATTATGAAACTTCGGCGTAGGCTCCCCGCAAGTCACATACCGAGCCGACACCCTCGGATACCGCGCCCCCACCACCCGCGCCAGCTTCAACCCCTCATCCGTCTCCTGCCGAGCACAAAACAGCAGCTCCCACTCCCCCGGATACACCTGCTCAAAGAACGAAACAAGATTCCGCTCCATCCCCGCCTCAGTCCCATGCAGCGGCTTCAGCATACTAACGGCCGGCAGAAAATCCGCAACCGCACTCTGCTCCCTACGCCTGCGCAACCCAAACCGAGCAGCAGCCACCACCACCATCCCACAGTAGATCGAAGAGGTAACCGACCCCACCACAGCCACCCAGAAAACAACGCGCAGCAAAACCGTCATCGCACCAAACCAAACCGTAATCGCGCTCGCCACCAACGCCATCCCCAAGTCTACGCGACCACCCACCACCAAACGCGGAACCGTTCATCGCCTCCGCAGCAACGCCAGCAGAACCACAGCCTCATTATGCGTCTCATCCTTCGCGCCATAGAGCAGCGTCACCGGTCCCTGCCGAATCTCTTTCCGCAAGATCGCCAGATCCTCGCCCTTGGACTTCAGTTCCTCCGCATACCGCGTCTGAAACCCCGCCCACTTCTTCGGATCATGCGCAAACCACTTCCGCAGCTCCGTACTCGGCGCAACATCCTTCAGCCAAAGATCGACATGCGCCTTCACCTTCGTGAGCCCGCGCGGCCACAGCCTGTCCACAAGAATCCGCCGCCCATCCGCCGGGTCAGCCTCCAGATAAACGCGTTTGATGCGAACACTCAACGCAGACCTCCTACCGCACCGGCTTCTTCCGAAACGGCACCAACCCCGGCGTCATCGGCCCTTGCTGCATCCGAGTCAGCATCTCATCCCGCACATAATCCACAAACCCCTGCATCTGCCGATTCATCTCCTCCATGCGCTCGCGCATCTGCAACACAACCGCAATCCCCGCCATATTCACGCCCATCTCGCGAGCCAGGCTCAAAATAAACTCCAGCCGCTCCAGGTCCTCATCCGTATACAGCCGCGTGTTCCCCTCCGACCGCGACGGCCGCAGCAACCCCTCCCGCTCATACAGCCTCAGCGTCTGCGGATGAATCGCATACATCTCCGCCACCGCCGAGATCATATACGCGCCCTTGCTCTTCCGCTTAGTAGCCATCGTGTACCTAGCCATCCCCCTGAAGAATAACGCAGAATACCGCCTTTCCACTCCACCGTGTACCTCAATCCCTCGCCCGGCATCATAATGCCCATATGAGCCGACTCAACCTCACCACCCTTGCCGCCGCCGCCACAGCCACCGCCGCCGGCATCGCCGTAGCCTCCGCCGCCTCCGCCGTAGTCGCCACCGGGGCCGCAGTCTTAGTAGTGCGCGCCGTCCGCAACCGCAAGCACTCTCCCATCACACCCAACCCCGACGCCCCCCGCCCCGTAATCGTCATCACCGGAGGCTCCCGCGGACTCGGCCTGGCCATCGCCACCCGCTTCGCCCAAAACCCCGTGCGCCTCGTCCTGGCCTCACGCAACATCGAAGAACTCCAGCAAGCCCAGGCCGACCTCCTAACCCAGTTCCCCCACCTCCACCCCGAAGACTTCCACCTAGTAGCCGCCGACCTCTCCAAGCCCGAAGAGTGCCAGCGCCTGATCACCGAAACCATCGCCCGCTACAACCGCATCGACGTACTCATCAACAACGCCGGCATCATCGACGTAGGCCCCATCGAATCCCAAACCATAGAAAACTTCGAGCGCACCATGCAGGTCAACTTCTTCGCCGCGCTCTACACCACCTGGGCGGCCCTCCCCCACATGCGCCAGCAGGCCCGCCTCACAAGCCAAACTCCCGCCGTCCGCGTAGGACCCTCCATCGTCAACATCGCCAGCATAGGCGGCAAGATCGCCATCCCCCACATGCTCCCCTACTCCGCCGCCAAGTTCGCGCTAGTAGGATTCTCCGAAGGCCTCCACGCCGAACTCCGCCATAAAGGCATCCGAGTAACCACCGTCTGCCCCGGCCTGATGCGCACCGGCGGAGAAGCCCACGCCAACTTCATCGGCAACGCCGAAGCCGAACGCCGCTGGTTCCACCTGGCCGCCAAAACTCCCATCGTAGCCGTAACCGCCAAGCACGCAGCCAACCGCATCCACCACGCCGTAGCCTGCGGCCGCTCCGAGATCACCATAAGCCCCCAGGCCTTCTTAGCCGCCCGCTTAGCAAACCTCTGCCCCGAAGTAGTCCAATACGCCAACGCCCTAACCAACGAGCACATCCTCCCCAAAGCCCCCATCGCCTAGAGCGGGTTCCTGTATAGGTATAGAGTTGTCATCTCGACCGGAGCGGGACGGTTCCATCGTCCTGCGCAGTGGAGAGACCTGCAGCTCCGCCGACCGCGCCACTAGAGCATTTCTCTTGCAGGTTGTCATAGAGCCCGTCATCTCGACCTAAGCCTTCGCGCCTTTGCGAAGGCGCAGTGGAGATATCCCTGTATCAGCTTTTGTCTTTGCCTTTCTAGTTGTCATTCTGAGCGAAGCGAAGAACCTGCTTCTCGCGCGCGAAGCGCGCGCCCGTTCTTACATTACCGATCCGCTGAAAGACGAGCCGTTTTCGCAGCCGCAGAAGCCCTCGCCACATTAATCAACAATCGCAACGCCTCGTTCACCGCCTCGGAGTTCGGAAACACCGCCTCCACATCCGGATCGAGAGACACCAGATTCAGTTCCTGAAACCGCTGAGCGTAAGGGTTGCGAACACCCTTCGAGAAGTCATACTCCGGCAACATCTCATCATCCTCACAATCCCGATCGCTCATACCCCCGCCAGCATCTCCGCTCTCGGATCCTCCGGATTCAACTTCTGCAACTCCCTTAGAATCTCCTTCGACCGCTCATCCTGCACCTTCGGCACCACGATCTTCACCTCGACAATCTGATCGCCGCGATGCCCCTCCCGCGTAGCCGACGTCACACCCTTCTCCCTCATCCGCAGCTTCTGTCCCGTCTGCGTCCCCGGCGGAATCTTCAACTGCGCCCGTCCCGACTCAGTCCCCGACCCATCCACCGTAGGCACATCAATCTTCGCGCCCAGCGCCGCCTCCATCGCCGTCACCGGTACCGCAATGTGGATGTCATCGCCCACCCGCCGAAACAGCTTGTGCGCCTCCACCTTGATAATCAAATACAGATCACCCGCCGGAGCACCCTCAGTACCAGCATTCCCCTTACCCGCCAGCCGAATCCTCTGCCCATCCCGCGTCCCCGCCTTGATGTTGAACGACAGCGGCTCCTTGCGCGTCAACACGCCCGCTCCATCGCACGTAGGGCAAGCATTCTGCACCTTGCCACTGCCACCACACCGAGGGCACTGGATATTGAACTTCATCCGCCCGCCCATCTGCGTCACCTGCCCACTCCCATGGCACTCCGGACACTCCATGCTCCCACCCATCACCGCCTTGCCCTTGCACGTCGGGCACTGCTCCTGCCGATGAATCTCCAACCGCGTCACGCCCCCGCGAATCGCCGTCCAGAAATCAATCTCCACCTGATACTCCAGGTCCGTCCCCGGCTGCGGCCCCCGAGCCTGCCGCCCACCCCCGCCAAACATTCCCGAAAACACATCTTTAAATCCACCAAACCCCTCACCACCCCCACGCGGCGCGCTCTTCCCACCGCCCTGAAACCCCGAAAAATCAAACCCCTCAAAATCAAACGGCACACCCTGCCCGCGACCTCCACCAGCACCGCCGCCATACCCGCCAGCACCACCCGGCGAACCAGCACCACCAGGCGCACCACCCCCACGCGCATAAGCCTCCGCCGTCGCGGCATCTATGTTGTCCGAATAGAACCCCACCTGGTCATAGATCTTCCGCTTCTTCTCCTCGCTAAGCACGTCATTCGCCTCGGAGATCTCTTTAAACTTCTCCTCAGCCTTCTTATCGCCCGGGTTCACATCCGGGTGATACTTCCGAGCCAGCTTCCGAAACGCCTTGCGAATCTCATCCGCCGTAGCCGTCTTCTTCACACCCAGCGTGCCGTAATAATCCTTAGTCTTCGTCGCCATCTTGCGGTCCCTTCTACGCTGCAGTCACTTTGATCGCCCCGGTCTTCTTATCACGAGCCGCTGGCCGTACTGCCTGTTTGATCTCCCTGCCAGAGCGGTAACGCACAAGTTCCAGATCGAAGTCGCTCTGAAGCCCCATCCAGAACTCCGCCGTCATGTGGAAGTACCGGCCCAGCCGCAGCGCCGTATCTCCTGTAATGCCGCGCCTTTCATTGACGATTTCATTCACGCGGGTGGCAGGCACCCCTATCGCAATTGCCAGCGCATTGGCGCTCAGGCCGAGTGGCACTAGAAACTCCTCACGCAAAATCTCGCCAGGATGGATCGGCGGAACCTCGCGTTCGTAGCGATCGTACCGCCTAGTGGTAATCGACGATTTCGACTTCGTAGGCATTGCAATCCTCCCATCGGAAACAAATCCGAAATTGATCATTCACGCGAATGCTGAATTGCCCTACCCGATCTCCTTTCAGGCGTTCCAGCCTGTTTCCCGGGGGCTCCGTCAAATCTTCCAGTATTCGCGCTCTGTGAAGCATCCTCAGTTTTCGCTCAAGGATACTTTGCAGAGCGGAATACCTGCGGCTTTTCGAGCCATCAAATATCCGTCTCGGCTCCTCATCCTTAAAGCTGATAATCACAGCTTGAGCATATCACGCTCAACGTTATACGCTCAGCGTTCAACGCCGTTCGCAGCCTGGCACACCGGACACCAATACAACCCGCGCCCAGCCATCTCCATCTTCATCACCTTCGTCCCGCAAACAAAACAAGGCCGCCCCTGTCGCCGATACACATAGTGCGCCTCCTCCTTCAACGGCAACCCCTTCTTTTTCGTAGCCCGGTCCTTCACCCGCGTAGTAACAATCCTTCGATCCACCATCCCCGCCCGCATCAACCCCACCGCATCCTTCCAAATTCTGCGCACCACCTTCTCCGGCACATCCTTCCCCAAAACAAACGGACTCAGCCGCGCCCGAAACAACAACTCCGCCCGATAGATATTCCCAATCCCCGCCACAACATCCTGCTCCATCAGCAGCAGCCCCACCGGCTTCTTACTCTTCGCAATCTTCTCCAGCGCCCGCTCCGGCCCATCCCCATTCAAAGGATCAGGCCCCAGCCGCTCCATCAACCTCCCCCACTGCGCCTCGGTATACACCGTGCAATCCATCGGCCCGCGCAGCTCCACCCACGCCACATCCTCCGCCCGCAACCCGCTAGTCCCATCATCCTCCGAGTACCATCCATGCCGCGTACTTACACCCTCCACCGCCGGCAGCTTCACCTTCGCCGCACTCCACATCCTCAACCTCAGCGCCCCACGCACCGCCGGCAGCGCACCCGACCCCTCCGTAAAATCTCCCTGCAACCCCAAATGCACATGCAGCACCCGATCCCGCCCAAAGTCATACCCCAAATGCTTCCCCACCGCTCTCACACCAAGCAGCTTCCGCCCATCCAACAACCCCGAATCCAAAAACCGCCCCTGCGGCCCATCCACCCGCACAGCACGCCCACCAAACGCCGCCGCATGCCTCAAAGCCCACCGATGAATCTCATTACCTTCTGGCATCTCATCTCCTCAGCGAAGCTTCCTCTAGCCGTCGCGAAGCCTTATCCTAGTATCAAGCGACGTCGGGCCAACTATGCCAACAACAGAAACTCTCTCCGCGGATGCGACCAAAGGTTCGCAACTCGAAAAGCCACACAAGTTCGAGAACCTGGACGCATTGCGCGGGGTCGCGGCCATTCTCATCGTGGTTTTCCATATCAGGCCGCTATTCGGGAATTCGCCTCTTTTTGGTCGCGCCTACCTCGCCGTCGATCTCTTTTTCATGCTCAGCGGATTCGTTCTTTCCTTCGCCTATCAACAAAAGCTCGACAATGGACTCCCGACCACAACGTTCTTAAAACTTCGCCTCATCCGGCTTTACCCGCTCTATCTCATCGGCTTGTTCCTTGGCTTTATCTACACCGCCACGCAGGTCCACTACCAGCACAGTTCACCGGGCATGCTGGGCTCTTTCCTCATGCTGGTTCCCGCTCTCTTTTTCTTGCCAATCCCAGCGCCAACCTCACTTCCAAACGTCGCCTTTCCCTACGACCTCCCTGCATGGTCCCTCTTCTCCGAACTAATCGCGAACCTCCTGCATGCCCTTCTCCTGAGAAAGAGAAGTACACGTACCCTGCTCATAGCGCTTGTTTTTTTGGAGCTGTTCTCTGCAGAGCTGCACTGCGCAGTGGCTCTCTTGACCATGGCGGAAACGGCAGTGAAATCTTCTTCGGGATAGAGCGTGTGCTCTTCTCTTATCTCGCCGGCGTGCTGCTCTACCGGCTCTGGTTCATCCACCGGCATCGATACCGCGTCGGCTTCGCTATACCCTGCCTCATCTTCTGCGCAATTCTTGCCACGCCCTCCTTCAATCAGTACAGCGCCATCTTCGATCTCACAGCAGTCTTCATTGCCTTTCCGGTCATCGTCTTTCTAACTGCCTGCTCCTCGCCCTCGCGCACGTTCCATTGGATATCTTCCGTCCTGGGAATTGCGTCCTACGCAATCTATGTCCTGCATTTACCCATGGAGCATTACTTCACTTCCCTCTGGAACCTGCTCTTCCACCAATGGCCCCAGGCGTCCGCCCCCTGGACCGGTCTACTCTTCCTGCCATTTCCCATCATCGCAGCGCTCGTCCTGGATGCCGTCTATGACGCACCGATGCGCCGCTGGCTTCGCAATAAGTTCATCGCCTGAAATCGCATAGACTCCGCATCAATTCCAAACCGCACTCGCCTTAATCGCCTCAACATTAAACATCTGATCCGGCTCAGCCTCCCGCATCTTCATCACAAACGCATCAGCCTCTTCGCGCGAAGCAAACACACTCCGCTGATACAGCCGTCCTGCCCGCAGCGCATCGCACTGCCACAGCGTCTCCAGCCCGCGCACGCCAGCGTCGCCGAGATCCCAACGCACCTCCACAGGCCAAACCTGGTCCTCGCCTCCGCTACTCACTCTGTCGTTAGTCATCGCGTCACCTCCATCTTCAATTTCTTAAACACCACCTTCATCTATTCGATGCGGCCCAAATCGGACAAGCACCACCCTGTCGCACACCATCCGAGACGAACGAGGAGGAGCCGAAGCCCCTCCTCATCCAATACGCACATCGCTTGCCTTTGGTTCTGCATGCAGTCCAGGCTTATTTCTCCTGGTCGACATACTCCGCATCGATCACGCCTTCATCCTTCTTGCCTTCATCAGCAGTCCCAGCGGCAGCAGCATCGCCATCCGTAGGAGCCGTAGCACTAGCCGCATTGGCCTTATACAAAGCCTCTGCCAGCTTGTGGCTAGCCGTCGTCAGCTTCTCCTTCGCAGCGTTCAGCTCCGTAGTCGAACCCTCGCCAGCAAGTGCAGACTTCGCCTCAGCCAAGGCCGATTCAACATCGCCCTTGTCCGACGCCTCCACTTTCTCGCCGCCATCCTTCAGCAT
Source organism: Acidobacteriaceae bacterium (assembly GCA_049587035.1). GTDB lineage: Bacteria > Acidobacteriota > Terriglobia > Terriglobales > Acidobacteriaceae > Granulicella. The sequence continues at coordinate 16,870 of JBAVDD010000270.1, forward strand.
CTTCTCGACGTTGTACACCATGGAATCAAGCTGGTTCCGAGCCTCGATCTTCTCCTTGGCTTCCTTGTCCTCGGCCGCATGCGCCTCGGCATCCTTCGCCATGCGCTCAACCTCTTCCTTGCTCAAACCCGAAGAGCTCGTGATCTGAATCTTCGCGTCCTTGCCCGTAGCATTGTCCTTCGCATGCACGTTCAGAATGCCGTTGGCGTCGATGTCGAACGTCACCTCAATCTGCGGCACGCCCCGCGGAGCCGGCATGATGCCGCCCAGCTTGAACTTGCCCAGCGTCCGATTCTGCGCCGCCATCGGCCGCTCGCCCTGCATCACATGCACCTCAACCTCGCTCTGGTTATCAGCAGCGGTAGAGAACGTCTCCGACTTCTTCGTCGGAATCGTAGTGTTGCGAGGAATCATGCTCGTAGCCACACCACCCATCGTTTCAATCGACAAAGTAAGCGGAGTAACATCCAGCAGCAGCAGGTCCTTCACATCGCCCGCAAGTACGCCAGCCTGAACCGCCGCGCCAATTGCCACGACTTCGTCGGGGTTCACACCCTTATGCGGCTCCTTGCCAAACAGCTTCTTCACCAGCTCCTGGATCGCCGGCATACGAGTCTGTCCGCCAACCAGCACAACCTCATCGATCTTGCTCGAGTCGATGCCCGCATCCTTCAGCGCCTGCTTGCAAGGCCCAACCGACTTCTCCAGCAAGTCCGCAACCAACTGCTCCAACTTAGCGCGGCTAAGCGTGCGCACCAGGTGCTTCGGTCCGCTGGCATCAGCAGTTACGAAGGGAAGATTAATCTCCGTCTCCTGCGCAGTAGACAACTCGATCTTCGCGCGCTCCGCGGCATCCTTCAGCCGCTGCAGCGCCATCTCATTGCCCTTCGCCGTCAAGTCCAAACCAGTTTCGGTCTTGAACTCCGAGATCAACCAGTCAACAATCCGCTGGTCAAGGTTATCTCCACCAAGGTGCGTATCACCATTGGTAGACTTCACCTCAATCACGCCATCGCCCACTTCAAGGATCGAAATATCGAACGTACCACCGCCGAAGTCATACACGGCAATCGTCTCGTCCTTCTTCTTATCCAATCCATAAGCGAGCGCCGCAGCGGTAGGCTCATTCACAATGCGCTTGACGTCCAACCCGGCAATTTTTCCGGCGTCTTTCGTAGCCTGCCGCTGCGCATCATTGAAGTAAGCCGGAACCGTAATCACGGCCTCGGTAACGCTCTGTCCCAGATAATCCTCAGCAGCCTTCTTCAGCTTCTGCAAAATCATCGCCGAGATCTCAGGCGCCGTGTACTCCTTACCCTGAGCCAGCACCGCCACGTTGTCGCCCTTGGCCACAACCTTGTACGGCACCATCTTCAACTCGTCGCCCACTTCATTCAGCCGGCGTCCCATGAACCGCTTGATCGAATAGATCGTGTTCTCCGGGTTGGTAATTGCCTGCCGCTTGGCCACCATGCCAACCAGCCGTTCACCGCTCTTGGTGAACGCAACAATAGACGGAGTAGTACGCCCGCCCTCTTCATTGGGAATGACCTTGGGCTCACCGCCCTCCATCACCGCAACGCAGCTATTCGTCGTACCCAGATCAATTCCAATAATCTTTCCCATATCCCTGTCCTCATCCTTGGGCAATTAGCCCGAAACGCTTGATTGACTCTCACAAGTTTCGCATGTGAGTGACTTATTGTCAACTTATATGATGGCGATTATCACCCTCAGGATGCACAACCTCCACAAGAAATCCGCACCCAAAACCCCACTCCACCCTCCCTCTCCCTAACCCTCCCCAACCCTCCCCGAAATACCCGCATCAAAACCTCAGGAGGCCCGCAATGATCGCCGAAATAGAACCCGTCAAAGTCCTCAAAGCCGACCCCGTCGACGGCCTTTCCTTCCTTCTCTACTTCTCCGACGACACCACCGCCGAGGTCTCAGCCCGCGAGTTCGCCGAGTGCTTTCCTGATACCACCGTTCCAGTCCGCAAAACCTAGCCAACCCCGCCCCTAAACCTCACCCAAGCCCCACTAAGCCCTGGCCTCGGCCTCCGCCTGCCCAATCCTCCGCCCCCACGTCAGAAAATACGCCAACAAAACCAAGGCTCCCACCAACCCGGCCACGCACTCCACCCCCGCC
>JBAVDD010000271.1:0-7225 GCA_049587035.1 Acidobacteriaceae bacterium
TTCAACCGAAACTTCTCACCCCGCCAAACGATCGTATCGCCCGCGTAGCTCCACGCCCAGAAGAACAACCCAAAGCAATCCCGCAGCGGCAGCCAAACAATATCGCGCAGCACCTGCCCATCGCGCAGAATCCCCACGCCCACCATAAGCGCCACACTCACCCGCACCAGCAGCGCCATGCTGAACAGCGAGAACGACCACAGCGCAAACCCGCTAGCCACCATCGCCGCCATCGACCACGGCAGCACATACGTCACCCCCAACCCCACATACCCCCACCGTCGCGAGTCCCGCGTACTCCGCGCCCACCGCAGCTGATGCTCGCAGAACCTACGCAGCGTATACGCCGGCACCGTAGTCTCCACCACCTCGCGCACCAGCGCCACCTTGTACCCCACAGCACTCAACCGCGCGCCTAGCTCATAGTCATCTGCAAGCTGGTCCACCAGCCCTTCAAACCCACCCATCTTCGCCAGCGCGGTCTTCGTAGTAGCCAGCGTCGACCCCAACCCAAACCGAATCTCACCCTCCAACCTCCGCGCCACCAACACCCCCGGCATAAAATCCGTAGCAATCCCCAGCGCCTCCAGCTTCGACCAAAGCGTTCCCTCCGCGCGCCCCATATAAGGCGCCGTCACCAACCCCACGCCCTCATCCACAAACCCACCCATCACCCGCTCCAGGTACTTCGGAGACACGCGTATATCACTGTCATTCACAATCACATGCTCAAACCGAGCCTCCGGCAGCATCTGCACCAGGTTCGACATCTTCCCATTCGCACCCAGCCGCTCCTTACACTCCACCAGCCGTATACTCACCCCGGGCCACTCCACCCGCAGCCGCGCAATCTCGCGCACGGCCTCATCCTCCAGCGAGCTAACCCCAAACAGCAGCTCAAACTCCCCCGCGTACTCCTGCATGCAATGGCTAACCAACCCCGCATACATCCGAGGGTCCACACCCTTCACCGGCTTAAGAATCGAAACCCCAGGCGCAAATCCCCCGCCCATCCCCGCGCGTCCCACCACCGCCCGTTCAAACCCCCGAGCACTCCAAAGCGCAATCAACCCATACGCCACCCCACATAGCGTAAGCAACGCCACCAAACCCTGCACACCAACCGCAAGCCAATCCATCCATCCAGTCTATCGGTTGCAAAGCTGCGCTACTCGTAACGAAGAGCTTCAATCGGATTCAAATTCGCCGCCTTCCACGCCGGATAGATTCCAAACACCAACCCAATCCCGCATGAGCAAAGGAACGCCGCCAGTACCCACAGCACACTCACCGCGCACGGAATCCATAGCTTCAGCAGCATCGCAATCGCCGACCCCGCGAGGATCCCAATCACACCGCCCACCGCGCACAGCACAATCGCCTCCAGCGTGAACTGCAGCAGGATCGTCTGTCGTGACGCACCAATCGCCTTGCGCACGCCAATTTCCTTCGTTCGCTCCGTCACGCTCACCAGCATGATGTTCATAACGCCCACGCCGCCCACCATCAGCCCCACCGCACTCAATCCAAACATCAGCAGAAACAGGCTGCTCGTCACCTGGTTCCAAAGCCTGGTAATCGAATCCGAGCTGAAGATTGCAAAGTTGTCCGGCTGCTCATTGCGCACCTTTCGCCGTCGCCGCAGCACCTCGCGGATCTCGTCCGTCACAAGCTCCTTGTTCTTCTGATCGTCAAACTTCGCGCTGATCCAGTAATCCAGAATCTCCGGATGCAGCTTCTTGAACGTCGAAACCGGAAAGTACGCATAGCTGTCCTGCGGATTCTTTCCTCCACCGAACGCGGTCTTCTGCTTCTCGTACACTCCAATCACCGTAAACGTCCGCCCGTCGATCACCACCTCTTTTCCAATCGGATCGATCGGTCCAAAAAGTTCATCCTCGACATCGTGACCCAGCACCGTCACATCGGCCGCCCGCTGCTCGTCAGTCTGCGTAAAAAACCGCCCCTCCGAAAGCACCTTGTCGTACACCGACAGCTCCGAAGGCGTGTCCCCTTCCAGCGACACATTATCCGCCTTCCGCTGCCCAAACTTCGCTATCACCGACCCCGCATTGAACTGGTAGTTCGTATACTGCAGCGACGCCGACGACGCCACCACATGCGGCAGTTGCCCAATCGCCAGCATGTCATCATAGGTCAACTGCTTGCGCGCCAGCATCTCCGCCGTCGGCCGTACCCCAATCACCGGAAACCGGAACATCCACAACACATTCGTCCCGAACTGCGACACCATGTTCGCCACCGACGTGTTCAATCCATTGATCACCGACGAGATCGCGATCACCGTCATCACGCCAATCACGATGCCTAGGATCGTCAGCCCCGACCGCATCTTGTTCGCGCGCAGCGTATCCAGCGCTATCTTCACCGTCTCGCGTTGATCGCTCGTTCGCATCTAGAACTCGCTCCTCAATGCGACAATCGGATCCAGATCCGCAGCTTTCCGCGCCGGATACACACCAAAGAATATTCCCACCGACAGCGCCACAACCAACCCTGCCGCAACACTCCATAGTGCAATCGCCGCCGGGAAACCCGCAACGATTGCCACAGTCTTCGCCACGCACACTCCTCCCACCACCCCAATCGCCCCGCCAATCAGCGACAGCGTTCCCGACTCCATCAAAAACTGAATCAGCAGGTCCTGGCGTCTCGCACCCAGCGCCTTCCGCACCCCAATCTCCCGTGTCCGCTCCGTCACGCTCACCAGCATGATGTTCATAATCACCACGCCGCCCACCACCAACGAGATCGCCGCAATCGCAATCGCCACCCCACCAATGCTGTTAATAATCTGCGACAGCAGCCCTGCCAGCGAGTCGCTGGTCTCCAGCGTAAAGTCGTCCGGCGCGCCCGGCCGGTCATGCCGCTGGTCCCGCATAATCACTCGCGCCTGATCACTCGCCGCCACCATCCCCGCCGCGCCATTCGGCGCCTTCGCATAAATCGTCACCGACTTCATCGTCCCGTACGTCTTCTGGTACGACGTCAACGGAACCCCAACCCAGTTATCCTGGCTCTGTCCCAGCGTCTTGCCCTGCTTCTCTCCCAGCCCCACAATCGTGTACAGCGCGCCGTCCACGCGGATCTCCTTGCCAATCGGGTCTTCCCCCTTCAGCAGGTTGTCCTCAATGTCCGCGCCAATCAACGCCACCTGCGACGCATGGTCCTCATCCACCTGCGTAAGCCCACGCCCCTCCACGATATTCAGGTTCTGCATATCCGGCATCAACGCCGAATACCCCCGAATCTGCGTGTCCGTGCTCGACTGCGCCTTGTACACAACGCCGCCCGTCGTGCTCTGGAACGCGCCCACCTCCGCGCACATCGTGCACTCTTTCTGCATCGCATGGTAATCGTCTAACGAGATCACCTTGCGCTTCTGGTACTTCAGATAATCCGCATAGCTGGTCGTAAACGCCGGCTGCTGCGAAATCGTGAACACGTCCGCACCCTGGTTGTTGATCTTTGTCGCCACATACACATTCGCGCCGTTGATCAGCGTAACCACCGCGATCACGCTGGCCACTGCGATCACCACGCCCAGCAGTGTCAGCACGCTGCGCATCTTGTTAGCCCACAGCGACTGCAACGCTATCCGGAATGCTTCTTTCTTTTCCATCCCAATCCCGCCGTGCTTCCTGTTTCAAGTCTATCCTGCGCAGGCCCATACATCGCGTGTCGAAACCGCAACCTTAGTGAAGAACCTCATTATCCGGCGTCATATCCCCCGTCGCCACAGCCAGCGGCCGCATATCCCTGACCATGTAGTACAAAAACCGCCCCGGCTCCTCCTGCATCGCCATATGCGACGAGTGATCGAACCACACAAACTCCTTCTCCGGAGCCTTGATCTTCTTGAACCACCCCACCGCAAGCTCATGCGAGGTCGCATAGTCATGCCGCCCATCAAACAAAAACACCGGGCACTTAAACGTATCCACCGAATCAAAATCAATAGCCATCAGCGCCGGCAACAAATGCGTCACCGAAGCAAGGCCGCCCTTGTCCGTCTCATCAATATCCTTCTGCGTATAGTCCGGCGAGAGTTCCCGCGCATTACTGTCGTAGTCATAATCCTTCCGCCCCCACGTCAGCCCGCCGTAGTACATCAGCCACTTCCGCTGCACGCCAATCCTCGCAAATGTCACGCTGCCTTCAGGCCCTGGATACGGCGCGATCGCCATCAACTCCTTCACCGCCTCGCTGTTGCCGTGCTCCTTCGCCTGCTGCAGCGCGAACTCATAGCCAATCCTCTCGCTCTTCTGCATGTTCACCACCTGCCCCACACCCAGGTAGGCATAGAACCACTCCGGATGCCGCTGCGCCAGCTCCACGCCCAGCACGCTGCCCCACGAATGTCCCAGCAGAAAAATCTTCTTCTTGCCATACGTCTTCATCAGATAACGAACCACCACTTCCGCGTCGCTCGTCATCTGCTCCACCGTCAGCGTCGACGCCAGCGCCTTCGTATCATTCGACGCATACGTCTTTCCCGCCCCCCGCTGGTCCCACTCCACCACCGTAAAGTAGTCCTCCCAAGGGCTCTGAAACGTGTAGTCCGCCGGCATCGTCGGCGACCCCGGCCCACCATGCAGCACCAGCAGAATCGGATTCCGCCGGTCCCTCCCCCGTATCGAAAGCCACTGATTCTCCCCATTCACCGGCACCGTCAACAGCGCCTCCACCCCGTTCGAAGTAACGATCTTCCGCGAGTCCGCGATAATCCCCGTCACTTCCTTCCGCGACAACATATCCTGCGAAGCCTCCGCCTTCCCCGCGTTCGGCGCGCTACTCTGAGCCAGCGCGAGCGCACCACCGCACCCCAACGCAGCGCACAACATCAGCCCGCGACAAGCCCAACGCCTCTGCCTCATCCATCTCTCCTCATCGACCTGCGCCCACACCAGCAGGCACACCTCGGCCCAAGCTTCTAACGCTCTCTACGCAGCGAAGCTCTCGCCAGTTCCACACCAGCCTCTTAGGCCCTCGCCGGCGCATCCCGCAGCGCCCCCACCTCAGCCGCAAACGCCGCCACCGGCTGCATCTCCGCATCGAACGGCAGCGGCCTCTCCGGGACCCCATCCGCCCGCGCATCCTCCCGATCCAGCCACGTGTACTTGTCCGTAATCCCCCACGTCAGCACGGCAATCACCGACTCATCCGCCAGCACCGTCTTCAAATAACTCCCATACATCTTCGCCACCGCCGCATCCCGAACCCCAATCGCCGGCCCCACATACCGGTCATTCACATCCATCTCCGTCACCAAAACCTTCAGCCCCATCCCGCGCGCCTCAGCAATCATCTTCCGCAGTCCGTCGCCATACACTGGCACGCTCCCATCCTTATTCACCGCCGTAATATGCGACTGCACACCCAGCGCATCCACCGGCACACCTCTCCGCTGCATCTCCCGCAGCAGCCCCATCACAGCCACGCGCTTCTTCTCCGAGCCCTCATCCTCACCCTCGATCCCATAGTCGTTGTAAACCAGCAACGCCTTAGGATCCACCCGCCGCGCCGTCCGATACGCCACCACAAGATACTCTGGCAACAACCCCGTCCCACCCAGCATCTTCTGCCAAGGCGAGTTCCGAAAACCACCCGGCAACCCATCACTAATCTGGATCGCCTCGTTCACCACATCCCAGCTCTGGATCTTCCCCTTATACCGCCCGCCCACGCGCTCAATGTGCTCCACCAGCACCTGCTTCGCATTCGCCGGAGTCACATAGCTGTCAAACCACTTCGGCAGTTGCCGATGCCACACAAAGTTATGCCCCCGTAACTTCATCCCATTCTCTTCAGCAAACGACGCCAGATAATCCGCATCATCAAAGAAGAAAGTAGTAGGCGTAGGCCGCAGCGGCCCAAACTTGAACGACGCCTCCGCCACCACAATCCCCACCTGCGCCTTCAACAGCGCCCGATACGCCGGATCCTTCCGCAACGCCGCCACATTCACCGCACACCCAGCCAGAATCCCTCGCGAAGCCCCCGCCGCACGAATCGAATCTGCATGCGTCCCAGCCAAAGCAACTCCACGCAAACCCAAAAACCCAACAGCGCCCACCGCAACTCCCCGCCCCAAAAACTCCCTACGCGTCACGCTCATAGCCGTCTCCTCTACGCTCTACACTCTACCCTCTACACTCTCCCATCCGCCCAACGCTGCTACACTTAAACCCGTGCAGGCGGCCGGATGATCGCTGCCTCCCGCGCCGCAAGGTGTCGGGAGGGGGAGGAAAGTCCGAACTCCGCAGGGCAGTGTGCCGGATAACGTCCGGGACGGCGAGCGCAAGCTCGCTGGACGGCCAGTGCAACAGAAAACAAACCGCCTCAGAAGGATGGGATCCCGTTCGCGAGATGCAAGCCCATGCAAGCCTTCTGCGGTAAGGGTGAAACGGCGGGGTAAGAGCCCACCGCGCGACTGGTAACAGTCGCGGCATGGTAAACCCCACACGGAGCAAGACCAAATAGGCAGGGAGTCTCGCCGTTCCTCTTCAGACGGCGAGCGCGCGACGGCCCGTCACGCCCAGGCGAAGAGACATGCGCAAGCATGGGCCGAAACCTGCGGGTAGGTTGCTTGAGCCATGCCGCAAGGCATGGCCTAGAGGAATGATCGTCTAAAACAGAATTCGGCTTACGGGCCGCCTGCACAAAAATTCAAAGAGTAGAGCGTAGAGGATAGAGTGTAGGGACAAAGACGCTGGCCCATCCGTCTCATCTCCTGCCTCCAGCGTCTAACCTTGCGAAGGAGTTCCGCCCGCGTGCCGCATTCCCTCCGAACTTTCGCGCTCGCTGCACTCCTCACCGCAACCCTCCACGCCCAGCAGCCCAACAAAACAAAACCCTCGCCGTCCGCGCAGGACTCCGCGCAGGACTTCACCATCCTCACCCGTCGCATGGACGTAGACGTCGACGGCGCACCCAACGCCTACGGCCCGCGCGGCGCCCACACCCTCGACAAGCTCCGCGACGCCCGCTACCGCGGCCGCCCCTTCGGCCAAATCGTCGGCTACCTCACCGACGACGACCACCCCAACATCCCCATCATCCAGGGCCCCCACGACCCCTACCCCGGCGACTACATCTCCCAAACCGCCTTCACCGACCCCGCCATCACCGACCCCGCCAACCCTCGCCGCTACGTAGACGCCACACGCATCAACTACGTAGTCCTCGGCAAACGCGCCCGCAA
>JBAVDD010000272.1:0-3122 GCA_049587035.1 Acidobacteriaceae bacterium
GTCGATGCTATATCTTCAGCCGGGGCTCAACGCGGTGCGGCGCATAACGAGCTCTGCCCATAAGCAAAGGTATTCATTACAACACGATCTGCACTGCTCCTGACCGAGCTTCGGGTAAACAGTTACATGCTTAAAACAAAAGTGGACAGTCACCCGGCAGGCGAACTGTCCATCAATGTTTTTTCGATTCGCGGTTGATTAGAATTCGATACGCAGGCCGAATTGCATACGGCGGTACTCGCTCAGAATTCCTGTGTAATTACCAAGGTTTGAACTAGCTGCCCTGCCGTTCAAGCCCGCCAGGCTAACATCAAAGCGATCCGAGTTAGTGACGTTATAGGCTTCCGCAGCGAACTTCAGATTCACATTTCTCCAAAGTCTCCAGGTCTTTGTCAGCGACGAATCGATGTCGAAGTACCCATCGCCACGGAAGTTATTGCGCTGTCCAGCCTCACCCGCATACGGTAGCCGGATGTACTGCCCGAAGTAGATGCCGTTATTGACATTCTTTACTGTTGTCGCGTCGAACGCATGGTAGATGCCGTTCGCGAAGTTCCTGTGTGTCCGCACGTTCCCAACGTTGAACGACGCCGACGGATTGTTGTAGTTCGAAGGATAAGCCGGGGACTCCAGCGAGAAAGGAAGACCGCTGGTCCAGCGTGCGAGGCCGGCCACCTGCCATCCACCAATCAGCACATCCAACAATGGATGACCGCCGCCGAGATACTTCTTGCCGCGTCCAACCGGCAGCGCATACACCCAGTCCGCACTCACCAGGCTGTGCGTGTCAAAGTCAGAAACACCTTTGTTGAGCTTCGGATTCCAGGTGTTCTGAATCGCAAAGTTCGTATACGCGTCGTCCGTATTTCCTTCCTGGCTGGCGCGCTCGGTCTCAGATCCGATATCGAGAGACTTCGAGAACGTGTAATTAACATCCACTGTAAGTCCATGCGCCGGCGGATGACGAAGAGTGAACTGTAGCGCATTGTAAGAACTCGTACCGATAGTGTCGTCGACATAGAGGGAGGAGAACTGGTTCGTGAAGAACCGGGACTGCGTAGGAATGCCCGGATAGAAACCGTACGGCGCGTAGTCTAACTCCACCAGCGAAAAGGTCTCACCGTTGGTGTACCGCTCCGGTGCCCACGCATTGTTGAACACAGCCTGCGTTGCACTCTCACCCTGATAGTCGAGGTTCTTCATGTACGGGAAGACATTTTCGAAGTACGGAATCGGTTGAATATTCCCATTCGTCTTCTGCGTACATCCGCTCGGGCAGTTGTAATCGGTCGTTGTCCCGAACGGAGCAGCATCCACTGCGGCCGATAGGGTGCGAGCGTTGGAGAAGTAATCCCCGCCGCCTTGCGGATCCGTGTAGTCCACGTTCTCCGCCATATCCAACTGTTGAATGAGGTGGCGTCCAAACCGTCCCACATACGCCTCCTCAAACAGGAACCCCGCAGGGAACTCGTGCTGAACGGAAAAATTGAATGCCTCCGCATACGGAGTTTTCAGCCTATTGTCGAGACCCCATGTAATCTCAAAGCCATCCACTGGCGCCTCATACGGGAACGAAATCGTAGGTGAGACCGCAGGCAGCGAGATGTCCGGAATAGCGTTTGAAGCCGTAAAGCGAGGAGAGTTCTCAAAGCCAAGCTGATCTGCCGGGTTGGTGATTTCAGCGCTCAGCCCAAGCGAGCCTTCATTCGCAAAGTTCTGAGCAAGCGCCTCGCCATAGTGGTCGTAGTAGATGCCCGCACTGGCGCGGATGGAAGTCTTCGGATCTGGCGAGAAGACGATCCCGAAGTGCGGTGCAATGTTGTCCTTCTGTTTGGGATAAAGCCCCGGCGCGTGGTTCGCCTTGCCAGCAGGGGCCAAATAAATATAGGGCTCGTAGATCTGTCCCTTTAGTGCTGCAGTCTCGCGTTCCTTGTACCAGGCGTCCGTGTTGATAGTCGGAGCAATCTCCTGGCCATGAATCTCATATGGAGTCTGGAGCAGAGAGTGGCGGAACCCATAGGTGATCGTCAGATTGGGCCGCGCATGCCATGTGTCCTGGACAAAGTATTCAAACTCATTGATGCGGTAGTCGCGATTCAGGAAGGCGCCTTCTGCCTGCGCGGTACCTTGCGTGGGACTGGTGATTGCGTAGTTATACACCCCTGTAACTTCAGGAACAACACCCATCAGATCCGCATAGGCAATCGGCCAGTAGTCGCTGTAGAAGCCACTGGAAATGTTGCTGGGCGCCGGCAGATCGTTCTGGTTGGCATACGCATAGTTGGTCTCTGCTCCGCCAAACGAGTTCCCATCCGTTCCCGTCTCATCGGTGATGTGGCGCCAGTTGCCGCCAATCGCGATCGTATGCGAGCCCTTGGTCCAGTTTAACGTGTCCGTGATCGTATTCACCGGAACATGAACGAAGCTGTTGCGCGTCTGTGCCGTTGGCTGGGTCAAACCGTATATGTAGACATACTCGCCCGAGCCAACGCCGCCATATTGATAGCCCTGCCGAATAAATCCATAGCGCAGGTCGTTGACCAGGTTGGCGCTGGGTATCCACGTATATCCTCCAGCGAGTCCCTTCGTATTGTCGTCGTACAAACTCGCCGGCGGTTGTCCCGGCAGATTTTCCGCGCCAGATGCGGTGTCCTTCTGCAGGTTGCCGCGAACGAAGATGTGATTCTTGCTGTTCGGCACGTAGTCAATCTTCAGGATGTTGGTGTTCAGCGTGCTCGGCGTAGGCGAAATGAAGTAATACGCTCCCGAGTTGATGCCATCTCCAAGGATCGTGCTCGTGGCCGTAGGCACCTTCGAGTAATAGGAGAGAACGGCCGCATTCGGACCAGGACCGTTCGGGCAGACTGTCGCGCCGTCGAAATAGTTAGCAGGTAGCGTGCAGGGTTCGTCCAGTGCGGCTACCTGGGTGGAAGACAGGTAATCTGTATTTCCGTTTCCGTCTACATATCCTAGAGAGCCCTGCATAAAGCTCGCTGTTGGCACCGTCGCTCCAATCACAGTGTCCGTGCCAATGCGCGTGCCCTCATAGTTGAAGAAGTAAAACAGCTTGTCCTTGATGATCGGCGCGCCGATGCTTCCACCAAAGACGTTCTGAATATACT
>JBAVDD010000273.1:0-11195 GCA_049587035.1 Acidobacteriaceae bacterium
CAGGGATTCGAACCCCGATCGAGCGAGTCAGAGTCGCTAGTCCTACCATTGAACGAGAGGGCAATACAGGTTGTATCGGCAGCTGCAGGCTCGGCGGGAGCCACAATCAGCCGCCTCTGTGAGTGTACGGGGAACCCGCTAATGGGTCAACCTCTTCAGCCCCGTCACGACCGCCCGACCTTGCGATGCAGATGCGCTAATCTGAAAGCACAACTTGAAGGACGTCCCTGCACTCTCCCATGCCAAAGCCACAAACCGTTCCCAGTATCGATGAATATCTTCGCCAGCGCCTCATGCCCGTCGAAGGCGCGATCCCGCACATCTCCGGCATCGAGATGTTTGGCAGCTCCATCCCCGCAGGCACCGTCGGCGGCGATCTCTTCGAGTACATCAACTTCCAGCAGCGTTATGACATCGACGCCCGCATCGAGCGGGCCAACCAGCTTGCCATAGAGTTCCTCATCCCACTTCCCCCCGGCGCCCCCATCCGCAACTCCGTCGACGCGCACGTCGAGTGGCTGCAGTCGCGTCCCGGCTACACGCCAGTAATGGAAACCGAGTACCGCTTCGCCAAAAGCTCTGAGCAGATTCGCGTAGCCGAAGACCTCAACGAACTCTACTCCACCGCCGGCGTCCTCATCGTCGACGCGCAAGGCCACGGCATCATCTCCGCGAAGATCGCCTCCACCGTTCACGACACCTTTCACGCCCTCATGCTCTCCGAGCTCGATCGATACGGCAAGACCACACCGCAGCTCTTCGAAAATCTCAACCTCCGCCTCGCCCAGTCCATCACCGCGCGCAACGAGCTAGGCTTGATTGAAACCAACGGCGCGCGCGAAAACGCGACCATGCTCTATGGCGAAATTCATCCGGGCGGCTCCTTCCGATTCGCAAACTTCGGGCACCCGCCGCCGCTGGTCTTCTCTGCCAAGTGCTCCCGCCTGCTCTCGGTTAACAACGACCACATGGCGCAGTTCCTCTCCCTGGGCCTTCAGCTTCCTGCCGACCACCCCGACCGTCAGCGCTACTTCTCCATGAATCTTCGCAAGCGAGAAATCAACGCCGACGACATCGCCGAGATCACCCTCATCAATCCCGGCGACATCCTCATCCTTTACACGGACGGAGTCTACGATGGCAGCGACGGCCCCGCTCGCCAGCAGCTCGAAGCCATCCTGCAACAGCACCACCACGAGTCCGCCCGCGACATCTGCGAAGCTCTCATGGAGTACGCGCTCCAGCAGGACGAACTCCTTCGCGAAGCCGGAGACGGGGCCCTCATCGACGACAAGACCGCCTTCGTCGTCAAACGAATCTGAACCAGTCACGCGCACCGAAACACGCCCCACCCTACTCCTCCCGCAAAACCTCCAGCGGCTTCTGCCCCAGCACCCGATGGCTAGCCAACCATCCCGCCAGCACCGTCATCGCGCCCACCGCCAGCCACGCCGCCGCATTCAACCCCGGCTGAAACACATAAGCAAAATGAAGCGCATGCAGCAGCAGCGTCCTCGCCAGCAGATTCGCAAACACCAACCCCACCGCACCCGCAATCAGTCCCAGCACTGCAAATTCAATCGAAAAGATCGACGCAATCCGCGGCCGCGTAGCTCCCAGCGTCTTGAGCACCACCACCTCGCGAATCCGCCGATAACGCGTGCCAGCAATCGCGCTAGCCAGAATCACGATGCCGGCAAAGATACTGAACGCCGCCAAAAACTGAATGACATAAATCACCTGCAGCATCACCTGCCGAATCACCTCCAGCGTAGCCGCCACATCGATCACCGTCACCGTAGGAAAGTGTTCATACAGCACCCGCCGCAGTGTAGCCGTCTCAAGCGGATCACAATGCACGCCGCCGTACCACACCGCCGGAAGCCCCGCCAGCGTCGCCCGCGGCAGCACGAAATCCGCGCGTGAAAACGCATGTCGGCTATCGACTTCATACTCAGCCGCAACTGTCGCCGTGATCGGCTCATCCTGCACCGAAATCGTAATCGTGTCGCCCGGCTTGATCTTCATCCGATCCGCGCGCCCGCGCTCAATCGCCACCACCGGATGCTGCGCCGCATCCGCAGCCTCTGCGGCCGTCCACCACTTCCCTTTCACCACCGTATCGCCCGGCGGAGGCCCATCGGTCGTCGGCGGCCACGTCAGATTCAGCGTCTGGCCGCGCCGTCCCGAAGGCCCTCCCATGTGCTCCGTCTTCCGCTTTGCCAGGCTCTCTCCATCAATCGCCGTCAGCCGCGCGCTCACCACCGGAATCATCTCCGGAGTTCCCTTCACCGTCGGCTGCTGCGCCAGCAGCGTGCGCACACCACCCACCTCATCGCTGCTCATATCCATCAAAAAAATATTCGGCAGATTCCCCGCCGCGGCCACATGCATCTCGTTCACAATCGACCGCTGCACAAAGTACACCGCGGCAATCTGCATCACACCCAACCCCAACGCAGCGAGCAGTGCAGCCGAAGGATTCCCCGGCCGATACAAATTCGCCAGCCCATGCCGCAGCACCGATGGCAACCGCAACCGCGTCCCCCGCAGAAACTGCCGCAACAACCAAAGCGTCAGCGCAGACGCCAACAACAGCACCAGCAGCGACACCACCAGTCCCACCGCAAACGTCCATCCCACCTGCCGCGAATCCGACACCCGCGTAGCCAGCAGCACCAACCCAGCAACAATCAGCAAGCTAGCTCCCAGCTGCGCCGCCGACCCCCGCAGCTTCCGCGCCATCCGCGTAGCAAACGGATCATCAGCCTCCTCCACATTGCGCCGCAGAATCAATATCGGACGTACATTGCGAATATCCAACAGCGGCGGCAGCGTAAACAGCAGCGTAGTCAGCAACCCCGCCATTAGCCCCAACCCAATCGCACGGGGCTCCAGCTGCAACTGCGGCGTAAGGTGCAACAGTTTCGCCAGGAACAGCGGGAACGCCAGTTGCACACCAATCCCCAGCACCACACCGAGCACACCTCCGCCCAGCCCCAGCAGCAGCGTCTGCAGCAGATAGATCTTCATAATCTGCCGCGACCCCGCACCCAACGACTTCATGATCGCAATCGAATCCAACCGCTGCTGCAGATGCGATCGCATCGCCATCGCCACACCCACAGCCCCCAGCACCAACGCGACTAACGACATCAACGACAGCAACCCCGTAGCTCCATCCAGCGCCTTCGTCAGCGCCGGATTCGCCTCGCGATAATCCGTAATCTGCGCCTCCGGCATCAGCGTCTCCAGCTGCGTCTTCAGCTTCGCAACCTCCGCGTCCGACAGCGCCTTCCCCGGCTTCACCGGCGGCAGCTTGAACAGATACCGCCGCGTCACTCGCGACCCCGGAGCAAGCAGCCCCGTCGCCGCCAGCGCCTTCTGCGAGATCAACACCCGCGGCCCTGCCGCAAACATCCCCGACAACCGATCCGGCTCATCCTCCACCACCGCCGCAATCTTGAACGTCTGCGTCCCCAGCTTCACCGAGTCGCCCACCTTCAAATGCAAACGCAGTAACAAATCATCGCCCACCGCCACCGTCGAATCCGTCAGCGCGGCATTCAACGCCATCGCCGGCTCCAACACCACCGCCCCATAGAACGGATACTTCCCCGGCTCCACCGCCTTCACCGACACCAGCAGCGGGTCCATCGCTGTCGCCGCCGAAGCCATCGACAGCATCTCCGTCACCGGCGTCTCTTCGTCTCCCACAGCCTCCAGCTTCGCAATCCCTGCCTGCTCATCCGGAGTAGGCGGCATCGTAGTCCGCGCCGCAATATCCGCCGCCATAATGCTGCGAGCCCTAAGCAGCAGCGTCACCCGAAACGCCGATGAGAATCCCCGCACGCCCGTCAACGCGGCCACACCAATCGCCACCGAAAGAATCACAAACGTAAATCGTCCCCGCGAAGAGTGCAGCTCGTGCGTAGCAATCCGTGCCGCCGTCCCGTAAGAAAGTCTAGGCATCTACAAACCCACCGACGAAGCACTCGCCACAGCCTGAACCTCATCCCCCACTACCAACCCATCACGCAGCGTAATCCTCCGCCCCGCATGCGCCGCCAGCGCCGGATCATGCGTCACCAGCACCAGCGTCGTCCCCTCCACGCGATTCAACTGCAGCAGCAGCTCCAGAATGTGCTGCCCATTCACGGTGTCAAGATTTCCCGTAGGCTCATCAGCCAACACAATCGGTGGCCGCAAAATAAACGCCCGCGCCAGCGCCACGCGTTGCTGCTCTCCACCCGACAACTGAATCGGATAATGATCCACCCGCCCACCCAACCCCACCGAATCCAGCAGCGCCCGAGCACGCGCCACACCAGCCTTCCATCCCGCTGAATCATCATTCAGCTCATAAGGAAGCAACACATTCTCCAGCGCCGTCAGCGTAGGGATCAGCTGATAGCTCTGGAAAACAAATCCAATCGTCTTCCCGCGCAGCTGCGCCAGCTTGTCTTCAGTGAGATTGCTGATCACCGTCCCATTCAGCGCAACACTTCCCGACGTAGGATTATCCAACCCCGCCAGCAACCCCAGCAGCGTAGACTTCCCCGATCCCGACGCCCCCATGATCGCCACAAACTCCCCACGCGCCACCGTAAAGTCGATGCCCCGCAGAATATCCACCGTCGCCCCACCGGTCCGCAGCGACTTCCGCAACCCGCTCACCACAATCATCGACGAGCCATCAACCGCCCCCGTCGTACCATCCAAACCATCCGTCATCGCAACCGCAGCAGGATTCAAAATCGGCAAGCCTCGTAGAAAAATTTCGACAACATCGTGAACTTCGGCCCCAGGAAAGTTCGACCCCAGGAAAGGGAGCT
This sequence comes from Acidobacteriaceae bacterium, assembly GCA_049587035.1. GTDB lineage: Bacteria > Acidobacteriota > Terriglobia > Terriglobales > Acidobacteriaceae > Granulicella. Next base: position 4,836 of record JBAVDD010000273.1, read on the forward strand.
TTAGCTCTTAAGGAAACGTCTCTTCCTTCGCCGCAAACTTTTACACCCTCCCTCCAAAATCCCCATTTCGGGTAGACAAAAATCCTGTCCTTAAAGACGCAGAGAGGGTGCTTCATATTGTAGATCGCGACAAAATAGAGCGAGCATTCAGAAAACTACTCCCAAAACAAGTGGCGCAGACAATACCCGAAAACCGCGGGCCTCAATCCATCGAGCCCATCAGGCACTAAAATAAAACCGTGAAGCGAGTTCGCATAGACCATAGTTTATCCGGTATCGGTTTTACCGCTTTAGCCACCCTCACCGCCAGCCTCTTCTTCACCGGCTGCAAGACAATGCGCAGCCAGGTCGAAGCCCCCACCCCAGCAACCACCATCGCAACCCCCGCACCACCACCACAGCAAACCACCACCACGCAAAGCCCCTCGCCGTCCGCGCAGGACCCCGCGCCCACCGACACCCGCCAACTAATCATCTGCTTCGGCGACAGCCTGACCGCCGGTTACGGCACCGACTTCGGCCAGTCCTACCCCGACGACCTCCAGCAACTCCTCGACGCCCACGGCTACCACTACCACGTCCTCAACGCCGGCATCAGCGGCAACACCACCAAGGACGGCCTCGACCGCATCCACCTGGTCCTAAACCGCCACCCGCAAATCGTAGTAGTAGAGTTCGGCGGCAACGACGGCCTCCGCGGCCTGCCCATAGAACAAACCCAGGCCAACCTCTCCACCATCATCGCGCAGCTCCAACAGAGCGGCGCAAAAGTAGTCTTAGCCGGCATCACCCTCCCCCCCGACTACGGCCCCGACTACATCAAAAAATTCGACGCCATGTACCCCGCCCTGGCGAAGCAATACCACATCCGCTACCTACCCTTCCTACTAAAGAACGTCTACGGCATCCCCGGCGACATGCAAAACGACAACACCCACGCCACCGCCAAAGGCAACAAGCAAGTAGCCCAAAACGTAGAAGCCCTCCTCCATCCCCTCCTGAAGAAGTAGTCCTAACTGCCGCCGTCCGCGTAGGACCCCAGCACCACCATAGGCTGCACCAGCGTCCCCGCCACCCTCTTCGCCACACAAAGCAACTCCCGCGGCCCGCTAAACACCTTCACCAACTGTGCCTCCGAGAACTCCGGCACATTCACCTGCATCCCATTCCGAATCCGCCCCGCCGTCTGCTCATCCACCGTCACCGACGGCATCTCCAACAGCAGCCCCCGCGGATGCGGCAGCCGCGCCTCCACCTCCGCCACCGTCATCGTCTTCAACTCCTCCACCGTAATCGCCTGCCCCAACCCAAACACCCCAGCCTCAGTCCGCCGCAGCGAAGCTAGATGCGCCCCACACCCAGCAAGCCCACCCAACTCATGCGCCACCGATCTCACATACCCACCCGCCGACACCCGCATCTCAAACGTCGCAGCATCACCGTCCAACCCCGTCAACTCAAACCGCCGAATCACAATCCGGGCCGCCTTCACCGGCACCTCCTTCCCCGCTCGCGCGAGCTTATGCGCAGGCACGCCATTAATCTTCTTCGCCGAAAACACCGGAGGCACCTGGTCCATCTCGCCATCGAACCGCCGCGCCAACTCCCTCAACTCTTCCAGGGTCTTCCCCAGCGCCACGCGCTCCCCCACCGCCTCACCATCGGCATCAAAGGTATCGGTAGCAAACCCAAACCGTATCTCGCCCGTATAAGACTTCTCCGCCGCCCCAAAGAACTGCGCCAGCCGCGTGTACTTCCCCAGCAGCAGCGGAAGCACCCCAGTAGCCATAGGGTCCAGCGTCCCCAGGTGCCCCACGCTACGTTCACCGGTAGCGCGCCGCACAATCGCCACCACATCATGCGACGTCATCCCCGCCGGCTTATCCAAAATCAAGAGTCCATTCATTCAGACTCTATTGTCTCCCACAACCACCCGCGCCGAGCAGCCTTACAACCTAAGTCCACTCCGGAAACTGACTCCTGTTCGTATCCACCGACGAGATCCGCTGCACATCATCAGCGTCCAGCGAGAAATCGAAGATGCCAAGATTCTCCCGCCGATGTTCCGGGTTCGACGAACGCGGGATCGCGACAATCCCCCGCTGATGGTGCCAGCGCAGAATGGTCTGGGCAACAGTCTTGCCATGCTTCTTGCCAACCTCCTCCAACACCGGGTTGGTAAACATCCCATGGCGTCCTTCAGCAAACGGAGCCCACGCCTCCATCTGCACACCCACGTCATGCAGAGACACATATTCATCCTTCTCCTGGAAGTACGGATTTGTCTCCACCTGATTAATCACGGGCTTCGTCGTCGCTGTCGCAGTAATGCTGGCCAACTGTGCCGGGTCGAAATTACTCACTCCGATAGCCCTGATCTTCCCCGCCGCATTAAGCTCCTCCATCGCACGCCACGACCCCTGCACATCCCCCCGCGGCCGATGGATGAGCCAAAGGTCAAGATACTCGAGCTGCATCTTATCGAGAGCCGCTTGAAACGCCCGCTTCGCCGGCTCATAGCCAGAGTCGTCCACCCATATCTTCGACGTCACAAAGAGAGCCTTGCGATCAATCCCACTCTTCTTGATCCCAGCGCCCACAGCTTCCTCGTTCTCATACACCTTGGCGGTATCAATCAACCGATAGCCCGCAGCAATCGCATCCGCAACACTCTCCGTGCACACATCGCCCCTCAGCGAGTACGTCCCAAACCCAAGCATAGGCATCATCACACCATTGCCAAGCCGCACCTGCGGTATCGCAGGCTGCTCACCAACCGAAGCCCACCCCAGCCGATCGAAAGCCAACGCCGACGCAACAAGAGCCCCGCCCTTTATCACCGCGCGACGGCTGATCGAACCTGTTTTCCTATCGTTGCTAATCTTCATCATGCCCTTCCCTCCACCTTCCTGATTGGGTCGATCTGCCCGAGCTGCGATTTCTTCCATGCATCGCATGAACACCGCCCTGTCTCGTAGCATACCGCTCTTCAGTGAAACCGGTCCTGGGAAGTCTTGCTTGGCGGCACAATCGGCAGAGCCTCGCGCGCCATGCATGAAACCTGCCAACCATTTCCCGATCCATCTCAGCGATGATCAAAACTGAGAACACGCACCAGCTTCCAGTCGCCTGTTTCCTTGCTCCACACCTCGGAGAACTGCGCCGTTGCGTCCAGATGTTCACTGCCATCCTTCTGCAGAGAGTAGAAACGATGAACACCCGCTTCAATCGCCCCATATCCCGGCACAGCGTTCACCACAAGCGAGCCCTCCACAAGCTCCCGTCGCAACTGGATCCCCTCCGCGCACCGGTTCCGCAACGCGCGGAGATTATCCTCATACCCAGTCTTGCCCGTATGGTCGTGATAGAACTCCAGGTCCTTGCTCAGAAAGCTCGCATAGCCTGCCGCATCGCACGTATCGAACGCATGGAATAGCGCACGATCGGCCTCCATAATCTCTTCCACCAGCTTTGCATGTGGCAATAGCCCTGGCGCCGGACGCACATCGATCGTGGCCTTGGCGGACTTGCCCGTAGCTGTTCCCATCAAATGCCCATGATCCGAACGAAGCGTAAAGTCCAACCCACCTGCAGCATCCAAATGAAACGCGACGGTCTGCCCATCAACTCGACCATCAGTGAATGGCGACTGTTGATCCACAGTCGGCCCAACGCTCCCTGCAAGACCCGCACCATGCTGCTCGAAGATCATGACCGCCGTATTGTGGCTCACCGTCCCATCGGGAGCAGTAAGGGTGAAATCGCCAAACCACGTACCCGACACAGCAAGTCGCTCCGGTTGTGCAGCACTTTGCGCATGCAGAAAACTAGCGAACAGCGTCAAGCAGGCAAGTGCGGTCATCGGAAGTTTGATCATAGGGATCCCCTGACTGCCATACGCGTTTCACCTGGCAGCAGTTCCACCCCAATGCCTCACCGCTCCCCCTGTTCCACCTACCGCGACGGATTCACCAGCGTCAAAAACTCATTCCGAGTCTGCAACTGCGTCTTGAACGCCCCACGCATCGAGCTCGTCACCGTCACCGAACTCTGCTTCTCCACCCCGCGCATCATCATGCAAAGATGCTGCGCCTCAATCACCACGCCCACGCCCTGCGGATGAATCGCCTCTTCAATCGCCTCGGCAATCTGCTGCGTCAAACGCTCCTGCACCTGCAGTCGTCGCGCAAACACATCCACAATCCGCGGAATCTTGCTCAGCCCCACCACCTTGCCCTGCGGCAGATACGCAATATGCGCCTTGCCAAAGAACGGCAGCAGATGGTGCTCGCACAGCGAGTAAAACTCAATGTCCTTCACGATCACCATCTCGTCATAGTCCACATCGAACAGCGCACCATGCAGCACATCGTCCGCCGTCTGCAGATACCCGCGCGTCAAAAACGCCATCGACTTCTCCATCCGCTCCGGCGTCTTCTGCAACCCATCCCGATTCGGATCCTCGCCCACCCGGCGCAGCAGCTCCGCATAGATCTCCCGCACACTCGCATCCTGCAACGTCAGCGAGCCGTCGTGCAACGTCAGCCCTGCCTCATGCAGCGAAGCCCCAGCCTCGTCCAGCGTCGGACCTGCATCGTGCAGCGTCAGCGCGCCGCCGCCGTCTCCATTCGTACCGTTCTTCACCAGCGTCTCCAGTTCCAACCTGTTCGACATCCGCCCAACCTCTCTTCACACACGCATCAACAACTCAACGCACACCGTACCAACATTAGACGCACCCACACCCAACCCGGCTGCGCCTTTTACTCCGCAATCCGATCCGCCGGCACACCCTCTCCAAAATACTCAAAGGAGTTATTCCCAGTTTCCTCAATATGAATCCGCTCCAGCTTCACCCGCGCATACTCGCCCGTCTCAATAAACCGAGCAAAGATCGCCCACATCTCCACACAAACATTCTCCGTCGTAGTCACCCGATCCCGAAAGACCTCCAGCGTATTCAAATTCGCGTGATCAAACAAATCGATCACCTCACGCTGCGCAAACAAATCCAGGTCACCCAGATTCACCACCATCCCCGTAGCCGAATCGACAGGCCCCGACAGCGTGACTTCGACAACATAGTTATGCCCATGCCCAAACGGGTTATTGCACTTCCCAAACGTAGCGCGATTCTCCTCCGCCGAAAGCGCATCCACATGCAGCCGATGTGCCGCACTGAACCGATACCGCCGCGACAAGTGCGCAATCACCCGCTGCATGCCCACGTGGCTCAAGCTCCCTCCCCATAAAAATCCGCAAACAACTCGGGCATCTCATACACCCTCACCCGATGCAGCTTCGCATGATCAATCTTCCCCTCCAGCCGCCGCCAGATTGCAACGGCCATATTCTCCGTCGTCGGTATCATCACACCCTCGCCAACAAACTCCGGCACCTCGAAGTTCAAATGCCGATGGTCATACACGCTCACCACCTCGCGCTCGATAATGTCCTTCAACTGTTTTAAATCCACCACAAACCCCGACACCGGATCGATCTCCCCCGCTACCGTAACCTCCAGCGTGTAGTTGTGCCCATGCCCCTGCCGGTTAGCGCACTTCCCGAACACCCGCACATTCTCCTCCTCACTCCACTCCGGGTTCCAGTAGAAGTGAGCAGCAGAAAAATCAGCCTTCCGTGTGAGCAAAATCATAAATTCCGTCGACCTCGTAAAAACACCTTCAACCATCCTTTGGATGCTACCTCGTGGCCCCGGTTGCGAGACCCCAAAATGCCAGTGACAAGCGTGCTTGACACCAATCCGTCCAGCGGCAAATCACAGCGCCCATATGCAAGCTCAAGCCCCCATCGCGCATCACATAACCGGGTTCAGAGTGCACTCAAACTCACACATTTTCCCTCAAATCCGATACTCCCGCCCCTTCCAAACCACCTGGTGCAGCACCCGATGCCGCACCCAGCTCCACACCAACAGCCCAATAAACAACGGCAAAGCAAACACGGAAAGCGCACAATCTAAAGCACTAAAGTTCGACCGCCCCACCCGCCCGTAGTACCGTACCAGCGTCCGAACCCAGATCAACAAAATCACAACCTTCTGCCACCAAACCAAATAATGCAATGGAATCAATAAGATAGGCAGAAGAAGCAACGCAATATCCAGCAACCTCCAAGCCGCCAGCGACAGCGCATGCGGAAACAGCAGCGCCAGATTCTTAGTCCACCCCTCCACCATGTCGCTGAATCCAAAGTACATACGAGTGCTCAAAGCATCCGGAGCATAACGAAACCAGATCCCCTTCCCCTCCCCCTTCACCCGCTCCGCCAACTCCACATCCTCCAACACCGACAACCCCACCCCCCGGTGCCCATCCACGGCAAAATAAGCCCCCCGCT
>JBAVDD010000274.1:0-3961 GCA_049587035.1 Acidobacteriaceae bacterium
GCGGTGGGCGTGGCGGCTGGGCAGACCAGCTGCCAAAGCCGAGGCGCTGCACGCTTGGTCTCGCGGGTGGTGGGGGCGCTGCTTTCTTTGGCTCTTCGATCACCGTGCGCTTGCGCTCGATCTGCGCGATGCCCAGCGTCTCGCAGATCAACCGAATCTCACCAGCGATCAGTAGATGTAGCACGCTCTCGGGCGGTTTGCCGTAGCGGTCTTCCAGCTCGGCGCGCACTTCGGTGAGCGCGCTCATGGACTCCGCGCCCGCAATGCGCTTGTACATGCGCAAGCGCTGGCCTTCCTCGGGAATGTATGCGTCGTCGATGCGCAGCGAGATGCCGAGGTTCACCGTCACCTGCGGGCGCTCGTCGTGACCTTCGCCCTTCAAACGGCTCACGGCTTCTTCGAGCATGGTTGTGTACATCTCGAAGCCGATGGCCTCGATGTGTCCGGACTGTTCGCCGCCGAGCATGTTGCCTGCACCGCGCAGCTCGAGGTCTAGCGCTGCGATTTTGAAGCCCGCGCCGAGGTCGGAAAATTCTTTGAGTGCTGCGAGTCTGCGCCGCGCGATCTCCGTCAACTGCTGCTCTGGTGGTATCAGCAGATACGCGTAGGCCCGGCGATTGGAGCGGCCAACTCGACCGCGCAGCTGATAGAGCTCGCTCAGGCCGTGGCGGTCCGCGCGGTTGATGATGATGGTGTTCGCGCGCGGAATGTCCAGTCCGTTCTCGATGATGGACGTTGCGCAGAGTACATCGTATTCGCCATCCATGAAGGCCAGCATGGTGCGCTCCAGCTCCGCCTCAGGCATCTGACCGTGGCCGACGACGACGCGCGCCTGCGGCACCAGCTCGCGAATCTTCGAGGCCAACTCGTAGATGGTCTCCACGCGGTTGTGCACGAAGTACACCTGGCCGCCGCGCTCCAGCTCGACTTCAACCGCAGTACGAATCAGCTTCTCATCGAACTTCGCGACGATGGTCTGAATGGCCATGCGGTCCTTGGGCGGCGTTTCGATCACGCTCATGTCCCGCAGCCCGACGAGCGACATGTGCAGCGTGCGTGGAATCGGCGTCGCGCTCATACTGAGCACGTCGATCGCCGCGCGCATTTGCTTGAGCCGCTCCTTGTGGCGCACGCCGAAGCGCTGCTCCTCGTCCACCACCAGCAGGCCAAGGTCCTGGAACTTGAGCCCCTGCGATAACAGAGCGTGCGTGCCGATCAGGATGTCGACCTTGCCCTGCTCGACGCGCTCAAGGATCTCCTTCTTCTCCTTCGCTGTGCGGAACCGCGAGAGCATCTCGACCACGACGGGAAATTTGTTGAAGCGGCGTTTGAAGCTCTCGAAGTGTTGGAAGCAGAGAACGGTGGTTGGCGTGAGCACGGCCACCTGCTTGCCGTCCTGCACGGCCTTGAAGGCAGCGCGCATGGCGACTTCCGTCTTGCCGTAACCGACGTCGCCGCACAGCAGCCGGTCCATGGGCTGCGTCGATTCCATGTCTCCCTTGATGTCCGCAATCGCAGTGAGTTGATCGTCGGTCTCATTGAAGTCGAACGCGTCTTCGAACTCACGCTGCATGTTGCTATCGGGCGCAAACGCTGTGCCCAGTGCGGACTTGCGTTGCGCATAGAGCTTCAGCAGCTCCTCGGCCATGTCCTGCATGGCCTTCTTCACGCGCGCCTTGGTCTTGGTCCATGCGGGGCTGCCAAGGCGGTTCAACTGCGGTGCGGGGCCTGTTTCGGTGGAGCGGTACTTCTGAATCAGATCGAGCCGCGTCAGCGGAATGTACAGCTTCGCCTCTTCGGCAAAGGTGAGAATCATCAGCTCCAGGTCGGAGCCGTCTGGCTGCTCGATAGTGCGGAGGCCGTCGTAGCGCGCGATGCCGTGCTCTACGTGCACAACAAAATCGCCGACGGCGAGGTCGCGAAAGTCGGAGACGAAGGCCGCGGTCTTGGAGCGTTTGCGCGCGGGCCGAGCCATTACGTCCGCATCATCGTTGATGTCGTTGGCGCCGATGACCACGACCTGCCGCGCGGTGCGGCGATCGAGGTCGAGCACCTGCACGCCATTCGCAATCGCTGCGCGCACAATCACCGGCGTGCTCAGGTCTCCTGCAAGGTAGCTGGACTCCGAGTACACGGTCGCCGAGCCGCCGTGCTCCAGGCGCGAGCCGATGCGATAGGCCACGCCATACTCCTGCATGAGCCCGGCAAGGCGCTCGACTTCGCCCTGGTTGGGCGCGGCAATCAACACACGCGCCTCGCTCTCCATCAGCAGCTTCAGTTGATCGATGAGCGCTGGGATCGATCCATGGAAGCGCATCGTTGGACGCGTCGCAAACTCGATCTCGCTGGCGTCGCTGCGGTCGCCGTCCAACACGTCGACGGCGCCAAGCTGATCCAGCTCGAAGCCTGCGTAGCCGCGGATGGCGTTCTGCAGCTCCCACGGCGTGAGGTAGAGGTCCGCCGGTCGCACGAGCGATCCGATGCCCGCGCGCTCATGCCGCTGCTCCACCTTGTTCCACCAGCGTTCGCCCTGGTTCTCCACCATGGCAGGCTCTTCGATCATCACGCGCGTGCGCGGCCCCATCAGCTCCAGCAGCGATGACTTGGCGCCGGCTACTGGGGCATAAAACTCCCATCCGGGAAAGATCGTAGCCTCGCCGGTGCGCGACGCGGCATGGCCCACGTGATCCACCAGCTCGGCGGGAGTCTCTCCGCCTTCGAGCGCGGCGCCCGCCATGCCGCTGCGGGTCAGGCGGGCGTTGATGGCGCCTAGCAGCGCTTCGGTTGCCGGAGTTTCGGTGAGCGGCAGCAGCAGCACCTCATCCACGGCCGAGCTCGAGCGTTGCGTCTCGGGATCGAACCTGCGCATCGATTCAATCTCGTCGCCGAAGAAGTCGATGCGCACGGGGCGCTCCATCTCCGGTCCGTAGACGTCGAGAATTCCACCGCGCACGGAAACCTGCCCCTGCATCTCGACCACATCCACACGCGTGTAGCCCACGGAGAGCAGATGCTCCACCAGCATCTCCGGCAGGTGCTCTTCGCCAGTGCGCAGTTGCAGGGCGAGCGCTGCGTAGTAGTCGCGCGCGAACAGCCGCATGCAGGCTGCTTCGACGGGTGCGATGACCAGCTTCGCGGAGCCGCTGGCGAGCTTCCAGAGCGCGGATGCGCGCTGCTCCTGGATCTCTCCGTGCGGCGAAAGATTCTCAAATGGAAGCACGTCGTGCGCGGGCAGCCGCAGAACTTCGGCCGCATCGAGCGCGCCCGTCAACTCGCAGGCCGCGAGCACTGACGCATGCAGGGCATCTGCCGCCTTGTTGTCCGAGACCACGACCAGCACCGGTGCGTGCGGCCCGCTTGCCGCCTGCGCCGCGCGCACGAAGTAAGGAAGGTACAGGGCCCGCGCCGTAGCGGTCAGTCCGGACACACGTCTCCGACCCGTGCCAGCGGCCAGATGGCGACGCGCACGCTCAAAGGCGTCGGAGTGCTCCAGGTCCGCAACCAGTTCGCGGACGAAGGGAAGAATCATGCAGTCTCTATCTTACGGCCTGCCGGCATTAGCTCTGTTCAGCATCAGCCTCTTCCTCTTCTGTCCGGCTCAGCACAGCCTGCCCGTACTCCAGCAACGTGACCATGACCACGCCGCCACAGATGTTCCCAGCCACGGCGGGCCCGAACCACCGCGAGTAGGCAGCCCAGGGGAGTTGATGTGTGAGCACCGCGGTGAGAATTTCGCCCGACGACGCAATGCAGTGCGCAAAGTTTCCCAGACCGACCACAAACGTCAGCGCCCAGATCACCATCACCGAGCCGGTAATAGAGTGTGAGCCCGAGACCAGCCATGCCGCCGTTGCGATGATCCATCCTGCAACGACGCCGCTCCAGAAGATGGCCGCGCCCGGCTGCTGCACCGCCGCGACCCCCAGGCCCGCGATCGCCCGCACCACATCCGCCGGCATGG
>JBAVDD010000275.1:0-7379 GCA_049587035.1 Acidobacteriaceae bacterium
GCTCTCCCACGAAGAGATCGACGTAGTCTACAACCGCTTCACCGAACTAGCCGACCGCAAGAAAAACATCTACGACCAGGACATCGTAGCCCTGCTGCACCCAGCGAACGAAGCCGTCACCACCAACGTCCCCTAGCTCACAAAAGTTCGTCATCCTGAGCGAAGCGAAGGAACCCTGTAGTTGCTTTTGCATTTGCCGTTGCTTTTCTGGTTGTCATCCCGTAGGGATCTGCTGTTGCTTTTGCCGTTGCCCTTGCTTTTCTAGCTGTCATTCCGAGCGCAGCGAGGAACCTGCTTTCTCCCGTTCTTAACTAACTTTCTAGCTGAGGCACCATGAACCTCAAAATCGCAATCCTGGCCGGCGACGGCATCGGCCCCGAAGTCACCCACGAAGCCGTCAACATCCTGCAAGCAGTAGCTGAAGCCGGCGGCCACGACTTCACCTTCACCCCAGCCCTCATCGGCGGCGTAGCCATCACCGCCAAGGGCACGCCGCTCCCGCAAGAGACCATCGACATCGCGCTAGACTCCGACGCCGTCCTTCTAGGCGCAGTAGGCGACAACAAATTCAACGCGCTCACCCCCGACAAGCGCCCCGAGTCCGGCCTCCTGCAGATCCGCCAGATCCTCGGCGGCTTCGCCAACCTGCGCCCCTCGGTAGCCTACCCCGCGCTAGCGGAAAACTCCCCCCTCCGTCCAGAAGTCACCAAGGGCGTAGACATCCTCTTCGTCCGCGAGCTCCTCGGAGGCCTCTACTTCGGCCAACCTCGCAGCTGGAACAAGGACGCGTCCGCGCCCGGCGGCGGCGAAGCCATCAACACCATGCGCTACACAAAAGAAGAAGTAGTACGCGTAGCCCGCATAGCCTTCGAGCTAGCCGGCAAGCGCCGCAAAAAACTAACCTCTGTCGACAAAGCCAACGTCCTCGAGTGCTCCCAACTCTGGCGCGCAACCGTCGACTCTCTCAAGCCCGACTACCCCGACATCACCGTAGAGCATCAGCTAGTCGACTCCATGGCCATGCACCTAATGAACGTGCCCCGCAACTTCGACGTAGTCCTAACCGAAAACCTCTTCGGCGACATCCTCTCCGACGAATCCGGCATCATCACCGGCTCCCTAGGCATGCTTCCATCAGCAACCATTGGAGGCAAAGTAAACCTCTACGAACCGGTCCACGGCTCCGCCCCAGACATAGCAGGCCAGGGCAAAGCCAACCCTCTCGGCGCGATCCTAACCGCAGCCATGGTCCTCCGCCACTCCGCCAACCTTACGCAGGAAGCCGCCGCCATAGAAGCCGCGGTTCAGCAAGTCCTCGAAGCCGGCCACCGCACCACCGACATAGCCCGCGGCAACACCGCAGCCACGGTCACCACCCAACAAATGGGCAAGCTAGTCCACTCTGCCCTGGCCGAATCCATAGACCGCAGCCAGTCACTCCACGCCGTCTAACGCAACCCCTCCCCAGCTCTCGTCATCCTGAGCGGAGCGAAGGACCCCTGTAGTTGCCGTTGCTTTTGCTTTTCTGGCTGTCATCCCATAGGGATCTGCTTGTGCCCTTGCTCTTGCAGTTGCTTGTTCTATAACCAATGCGCATCACTCTCCAACTCGCCGCCCTCCTCCTCTTCACAGCGACGACCGTCCGCGCCCAAATCACCAACCCCGACAACCTCATCGCACCGCCCCCACGCAACCCCGCCATCCACCGCCCCCTCCCCGCCGACAACCTCCAGTGGCTCTGGCAGTACACCCAACCCGCTCCCAATGGCAACGAAGCAGGATTGCTTGATGACCCACGTTTCAAATCAATGCTGCACGATAATCTAAAAGCCCCGCAGTCTTTCTTTCGCAATGGGGCGCTCCCGCTGGCTGACGTTGCGGAGCATTATTTCGGCATGATTTTCAGCGCGGTTCGTGGCATGGACAATCGCTACATCACATTCAACTCCTGCGTCCCTCACGACTGCACCAGTCAGGGCCTCCTCTGGATCGATACAGCACCAGCACATCCAACCATCGTCTTCGTTGCCACACAATGGACAACCGAAGGCAAATCCGATGCTGATCCTGACGCTGATTTCAACCTCTGGGTATTCTCAAACCGTCCACTCGATCCCGAACATCCGCCACCTACATTGGTTACCGCCATATCAAAGTGGGACTACATGCAACCCCGACACATCAAAACCGCGCTCATCGTCGATCCCAACGGCATGCCACACAAAGTAGACCCCCGTATCCTCGGCGCAACTCCAAGTACGTCCACGAAGTGAGAACCGAATGCCAAACAATATGACCGCAGCTAGCACACCCAATCCCCGCACCCTCTTCGAAAAAGTCTGGCAGCAGCACGTAGTCACCGAACCCGCCGGCGAGCCCACCATCCTCTACATCGACCTTCAGTTGGTCCACGAGGTCACCAGCCCGCAAGCCTTCGAAGGCCTGCGTCTTGCGGGTCGTCCTCTACGCAATCCAGACCGCCACGTAGCGACGGTCGACCACAACGTCCCCACATCATCCATAGAAGCCCGCCTCCACATCGTCGACCAGATCGCCTCTGCGCAGGTTGAAGCCCTCCGCAAAAACTGCGCCGACTACGGCATCGAACTCTTCGACGTCCAGGACGCCGAGCAAGGCATCGTCCACATGATCGGCCCCGAGCTAGGCCTCACCAAACCCGGCATGACGATCGTCTGCGGCGACTCCCACACCAGCACCCACGGGGCTTTTGGAGCCTTGGCGTTCGGCATCGGCACCAGCGAAGTAGAGCACGTAATGGCCACACAAACCCTCCCGCAGTCCAAACCCAAAACCTTCCTCATCAACATCGAAGGAGGCCCCAACGGCGAGCTCCCCAACGGCGTCACCGCCAAGGACATCATCCTCGACATCATCGGCCGCATCGGCACCGACGGAGCCACCGGCTACGTCATCGAGTACGCCGGCTCCGCCATCCGCGCCCTCTCCATGGAAGGCCGCATGACCATCTGCAACATGAGCATCGAAGCCGGAGCCCGCGCCGGCATGATCGCCCCCGACGCCACCACCTTCGCCTACCTCAAAGGCCGCCGCTTCTGCCCGCAGGGCGCCGCATGGGATCAAGCCGTCACCCACTGGCAGTCCCTGGTCACCGACACCAACGCCACCTACGACCGCGAGCTCCACCTCGACGCCACCACCCTCGCACCCTCCGTCACCTGGGGCACCTCCCCCGGCATGGTCACCACCATCGACGCCACCGTCCCCACCCTGGCCGACGCACGCTCCGAAGCAGACCAGAAATCTTTCACCCGCGCCTACGAGTACATGGACCTCAAGCCCGGCACGCCCATCGAAGACATCAAGATCGACGCCGTCTTCCTAGGCTCCTGCACCAATGGCCGCATCGAAGACCTCCGCGCCGCCGCCAAAGTAGTTGACGGCTACCACGTAGCCACCACCGTCCGCGCCATGGTCGTCCCCGGCAGCCAGGCAGTCAAAGCACAAGCCGAAGAAGAAGGCCTCGACCGCATCTTCACCACCGCCGGCTTCGAGTGGCGCGAGCCGGGCTGCAGCATGTGCCTAGGCATGAACCCCGACATCTTGTCGCCAGGTGAACGCTGTGCGTCCACCTCCAACAGAAACTTCGAAGGCCGCCAGGGCCGCGGCGGCCGCACCCACTTACTATCGCCCGCCATGGCCGCGGCCGCCGCCATCACCGGCCACTTCACCGACGTCCGCACCTGGAAGTTCAACACGAAAACCTAACCGCCCACGTCGCGAAACTTCGCGCTCTTCTTCGCGACCTTTGCGTGAACGCTTTTGCTTCTACCTTCTGGACCCTGAACCCTAAACCCTGGACCCTAATCATGCGACCGATCAACATCCTCACCTCCACCGCCGCCCCACTCCCGCTGCCCAACATCGACACCGATCAGATCATCCCCAAGCAATTCCTAAAGCGCATCGAGCGCACCGGCTACGGCGACTACCTCTTCTACGACTGGCGCTACGACCTCGACACGCCCGACCACGTCTCCGAGCGCAAGGACTTCGTCCTCAACAAGCCCGAGTACAAGGGCGCCGAGATCCTCCTCGCCGAGCGCAACTTCGGTTGTGGATCGTCCAGAGAACATGCAGCTTGGTCTATAGCCCAGTACGGCTTCCGCGCCGTCATCGCCCCCACCTTCGCCGACATCTTCTACTCCAACGCCGGCAAGAACGGCATCATCCTCGCCCCACTCACCGAGGCAGAAGTCCAAACCTTAATCCAGCGCAGCACCGCTAACCCCAACCACCAAATCACCATCAACCTCGAAGCCCAAACCGTAACCGACGCCGAAGGCTTCCAAGCCCACTTCGACATTGACCCCTTCCGCAAGCACTGCCTCCTGAACGGCCTCGACGACATAGGCCTAACCCTCCAACACGAAGACAAACTAAACGCCTACGAGAGCAAACACCAAAAAGAATTCTGGCTAGCCCCGAAATCCAAAGCAGTTACCACCACCTAACCTTGTTATCCTTCGCCGCAGGCGGAGGATCTGCTTCTAGCCCGAGTCACCACCGCACCCACGGAGCGCAAGATGAACCGCAAGACCATCCTCATCACGCTTACACTTCTCTTCGCCGCATCCTGCCTCTCCGCGCAGCAGGTCTCACCAATGCCACCGCAGCTGCTGTCCGCCAAAACCGTCTTCATTTCAAACACCACCGCCGCCTTTGGATTAGCGAGCGACAATGGCTATAACCAGTTCTATACGGCCGTTCAAAAGCTGGCCCACTTCACCATCACCGCCGCTCCTGCGCAGGCGGATTTAATTCTTGAGTTTGGCCTCGGCAGCGGCCCGAACTACCCAAATCCCAATGGCATCATCGAAACCCTCCGGATCGTTGATTCCCATTCAGGTGTAGTTCTCTGGTCGGTAAGCGAAGCTGGTGACTCTGACCTCAGACAACAGGTCGCCGAGAAGAACGCGCAGACCGCGGCCAACCATCTCGCTGCCGACCTCCTGCGAGTTTGCTCGCCCATATCTTCGTCTGCATCTACGCCCAAACCCACCCGCCCAAAGCCTGCTTCCGACGATAAGAAAACCCGCTTTTCTCAGCAACCGCAATAGCATGAGCACCGGCACAACCCACAGCAACACGCCCACCGAAAGAGGAACGCACTTGAGCAACAACACCGGCAAGACCAACAGCATCGCACTCACCGAAGGCCCCTCCCGCGCCGCAGCCCGCGCCATGCTCCGCGCCGTCGGCTTCACCCGCGAAGACCTCGCCAAGCCCATCATCGGCGTCGCCAACACCTGGACCGAAGTCGGCCCCTGCAACTACCACCTCCGCGACATCGCCGAAGCCGTCAAGCAAGGCATCCGCGAAGCCGGCGGCACACCCATGGAGTTCAACACCATCACCGTCAACGACGGCATCACCATGGGCACCCAGGGCATGAAGGCCTCGCTCGTCTCTCGCGACCTCATCGCCGACTCCATCGAACTCGTCACCCGCGCCAACTCCTTCGACGGCCTCGTCTGCATCGCCGGCTGCGACAAAAACATGCCCGGCTCCATCATGGCCCTCGCCCGCCTCGACATCCCCGGCCTCATGCTCTACGGAGGCTCCATCGCCCCCGGCCACATGCACGTAGGCGCCGACGGCAAGACCCCCGAGCCCGGCTCCAGCAAAACTATCGACGTCACCGTCCAGCAAGTCTTCGAAGCCATCGGAGCCCACGCGGCTGGAAAAATAAATGATGCCCAGCTAGAAGAAGTAGAAGCCACCGCCTGCCCCGGCCCCGGAGCCTGCGGCGGCCAGTTCACCGCCAACACCATGGCCATGGCCGGCGAGTTCCTCGGCATCTCCCCCATCCAACTCACCGGCGTCCCCGCCATGTCCGCAGCCAAGCACGACGCCTCCCGCGCCGCCGGCCGCATCGTCATGGACCTAGTCCGCTCCGGCCTAAAGCCCTCGCAGATCATCACCCGCGACTCCGTAGACGACGCCATCTCCGCCGTCGCCGCCTCCGGTGGCAGCACCAACGCCGTCCTCCACCTCCTCGCCATCGCCCACGAGTTAAACATCCCCCTCGCCATGGACGACTTCGACAAAATCTCCGAGCGCACGCCCTTCATCTGCGACCTCCAGCCCGGCGGCCACTACGTAGCCAAGGACTACCAGGAAGCCGGCGGCTCCCGCCTCCTCGCCCATCGCCTCGCCGAAAAGAACCTCCTCCACGGCACCACCCCCACCGTCACCGGCAAGACCCTCCGTGAGGAAGCCACCACCGCCGTAGAAACCCCCAACCAGGTCATCATCCGCAACTGGTCCAACCCCCTCAAGCCCACCGGCGGCCTCGTCATCCTCAAAGGCAACCTCGCCCCCGAAGGCTGCGTAGTCAAAGTAGCCGGCCACGAGCGCCTCAACCACACCGGCATCGCCCGCGTCTTCGACTCCGAGGACGCCGCCTTCGAAGCGGTCGAGCACGGCAAGATCAACCCCAACGACATCCTCGTCATCCGCTACGAAGGCCCCCGCGGCGGTCCCGGCATGCGCGAGATGCTAGCCGTAACCGCGGCCATCAAAGGCATCCCCGAGCTCTCCAAAACCGTAGCCCTCTTAACCGACGGCCGTTTCAGCGGAGCAACCCACGGCCTAATGGCCGGCCACGTAGCCCCCGAAGCCCAGCTAGGAGGCCCCATCGCCGCCGTCCACGAAGGCGACACCATCACCTTCGACATCCCCGCACGCAAGCTAACCCTGAACATACCCGACGAAGAAATCACCACCCGCTTAAAGTCCTTCCAACCCCCCGCCCCCCGCTTCAAACGAGGAGTCTTCGCCAAATACGTAAACACCGTAAGCAGCGCCAGCAAAGGCGCCGTCACCACCTAGCCTGCATTTGCTTTTGTAGTTGC
The DNA here is from genome assembly GCA_049587035.1 of Acidobacteriaceae bacterium. Taxonomy (GTDB): domain Bacteria; phylum Acidobacteriota; class Terriglobia; order Terriglobales; family Acidobacteriaceae; genus Granulicella. The sequence continues at coordinate 6,897 of JBAVDD010000275.1, forward strand.
CGTTGCTTCTGAGATAGGTCCGGGCTTTAGCCCGGACATCACAAACCGCCACCCAAGGGGGGCTTTAGCCCCTGGGACAACTTCCACCGCACCGGCACAACCGCCAGCGCGGCAAAAATCGAAGGGGCACGGCTTCAACCGTGCCATAACAGCACTACCGCAAACCGGGCTTTAGCCCCTGAGGTCATCGTGAAGACCGAGGACGTCAAGCAGATCATCTTGGAAAACTCTAAAGAGATCGCACGCCTTCATGTAGACGTACACAAATCGCACCGACACCGCGACGAAAGTGACCAAGCGCGCGAAGCCTGGACTCAAACAGCCTATGAATTTCGCAGTCGCTACGACAATCTTGCATTCCCAGGAGGGTATGACGGTGCACTTGAACGCCTCCTCGCAGGAGACACGCTCGCAATGGAAGCCGCGATCTGCTTTCTCGAACTTCGGCCATACTTCTTCCACTCCGGCTTCATGTTCAAGGAC
>JBAVDD010000276.1:0-2355 GCA_049587035.1 Acidobacteriaceae bacterium
GATTGCGAGTAATTCTGCTCGGGATTGGGGCGCCATTCTGCGAAATCCCGGGGAATCGAGCCCTCCTCCGTTTCGACGTCCTGATCCATCGAGACGGTCTTTGACGTCTTGCGCTTTCGGAGCCGCATGAGGCTCTCATTGACCGCGATGCGCACCAGCCAGGTGGAGAACTTGGAGTTGCCCTGAAACTGCTCAAGCTTCTGGAATGCCTTGAAGAAGACGTCCTGCGTAATATCTTCGGCATCTTCGCGATTCTGAGTGATGTGCAGGGCTGTACGAAAGATCTGCCGCTCGTACTGCTGCACGAGTTGTTCAAAGGCGGCAGTGTCGCCGGCCTTGGCGCGCTCCACCAACGCCACATCCGGGTGGGGTTCCACCGGTAACTCGGCAGCAACCGCTCCCACGATTGGATCGAGAGGTTCAGCGGCGACGGGTGAGGTTTGGACAGCCATACGTGCTTTCAGTTTACAGGAGAGGGTTTTGGATTTTCTCTCTTGGGCTGTAGTTATCTTTGATGGTTCGTCCGATCCGGGCCATGTGCAAACAAGACCGGCGAGATCGCCTTACAGTTAATGCAGGTGGATAGCCGGATGAAGAGGTTGGGCTCGGGATGGATCGTTGCAGTAGCTCTAGGCTGCGCGTTGTTGCTGGCGATGACCGGACAGCATACGAGAGCCCAGCAGACGGCTGCCAAGACCACATCCAAAGATAAGACTCATGCAAAGCGCCCGGTCCCGAAAAAGAAGCGGCATGCGACACGTAAGCGAGAAACGAGCGAGCACGAAGCCACAGCTGGGAGACATCACGCCGTTACACCCACGGTTTCCGAGCGCGAACGCAGAAATGGCAAGGAAGCAGGTTCTGAACACCATACGCGAACAGCCCGCGAGCGAGTTGATCTACACCATCGCCACGCTCCACGGGCGACGGCGGAGAGCCGTCGATTGAGAATCGCGTTCAGCGCGTCTGCGCAATTGCGACCCATGGCGCAGCAGTTGGTGCTTGAGCGCAGCCCCGCAGCTTACGCCGGAGTGATTGCGTATGCGAATAGCCACAAAGGCGAAGCAGCAGCTTCGGCTGAGTTAGCGTTGGGGCACGCTTACATGCTCGATGGCAGGTACGGCGAAGCGGAGATGCAATTTCGGCAGGCCAGCATTCACGGAGCGGCGCTGGATGACTACGCCGACTATCTGCAAGCCCAGGCGGCAGTGCAGGGCGGGCATCCGCAGGACGCCATTCCGCTGTTGAATCATTTTGCAGATCGCCATCCGGGAAGCCTGTTCGACAATTCAGCGCCAATTCTTCTTGCGAATGCATACCTTGCCGGTGGAGATTCCAATGGGGCACTCCACATCCTGCAACCATGGATTGGGAGCACGATCGGAAATCACGTGGACTTTCGATTTGCTTTAGCGAAGGCCTATCAGGCAAACGGGAATATGGATAAGGCCGCAGTCCTCTATCGAGGGATCTACCTTGGCGACCCACTGAGCCCTGAAGCGGCCAACGCGAAGACCCAAATGGCCTTGATGAATACCCCGCTGTCCGCCGCAGAGCGGAAGGAGCATGCGGATGCTATGTTCAACGCGAAGCAATACACCCTTGCGGGAGATGAATATCGCGCCCTGGAGAAGAGTGGCAAGGAACTAAGCCAATCCGACCGGGATGCCCTGGAGATTTACGCAGCGGTATGCGATCTGCGTCTCAAGAAGCTATCGCGCAAGGAAGTGGAGAACCTGCCAGTAACCGGAGACGACAGCGCAGCACTGAAGATTTACCTCGAATCGGAGTTGGCTCGGAACTCGGGGGACATGGACCGGCACGATGCCTATGTACAGCAATTGATGGCTCAGTACCCGCACAGCCGGTGGCTGGAGGAGGCGCTGTACTCAGGCGGAAATATGTACTTAATCCATCAAAACGACGCCAAAGCTATAGGAGACTATGAGGCGTTGGTGGAGCATTTCCCAACGAGCATTTACGCGCCGCGCGCTCATTGGCATGCGGCATGGCTGAGTTATCGGCTGCGCAGATATCCTGACGCCGCGCGGTTGATGGACGAGCAGATTCAAAATTACCCGGCTGGCGAGCAGGTTCCAGGAGCACTCTATTGGCGAGGGCGTCTTTACGAGGATGTTGAACACAACTTTGGTCAGGCCCTGAACTATTACAACAAGCTCAATGAGCGCTTTGTGAACAGCTACTACGCCATTCAGGCGCGTCAGCGAATCGCAGAGATTGGAGCACGGCAGGATGTCCCGCCATCGCCAACGCTTGCGTCGATTCCAGTGCTTGCAGACCCAGAGCTTACGGACGTGCTGCCAGAGAACGATCCTCACCTCATCAAGGCGAGAC
>JBAVDD010000277.1:0-4934 GCA_049587035.1 Acidobacteriaceae bacterium
ATTAAACACATACTCCGACTGCAGCCCATGCAGCGCCGCCTGTGCACCCTCCAGCGCCGTCAACCCCAGCCGAAACTCCTGCCCCGCGACCGGCCGCCAGTCCAGGCCCGTATCCACTCCCGTAAACGTCACGCCATTCAAATTCTCTGCCTGCCAAGGCACCGACGGATTCGCACGCACATAATCAATCGCATCCGCCTGGTCCGAGTGAAACACCGTGGCAGTCAACGTCAACTTATCGCTCCAATACCAGTCCGCGCCACCATCCACATTCCACACCGACTCCGGCTTCAGATTCGGATTCCCCACCGTACTAGGATCGCTGTAATAAAGATCCACATAAGTAGGCAGCCGAAACCCTCTCTCCACCGACCCTCTCAGCTTCACCTTCTTCGACACCCAAAAACTAACCGCCGCCGAAGGCGTAGCCACCGACCTCCCGCCGCTAAACACCTCCTCGCGCATACCACCCGACACCGTCCCCCAGGTTCTTCCCTTCAACTCAAAGTCCACATACCCCGCGCCACGATTGCGCCCATGGTCACCCAGATTCGTGCTCGCAATCTCATCCGCATTCACCTCCACACCCGAGTAAATCGCCGCGCCCTTCCAGGGCAACGCATCACTCCTCCGCACCTCGCCTTGCCAGCTGTCATCGTCATACTGGTTCTTGTAAAACGAAGGATCATTCGCGAACAGCACAAAAATATCGCTGTGCCGCCGATACGCCAGCGTAGCCTCGGTCTTCGCATTCACCCGCTGATTGATTCCTGCAAACCACTCCTTCGTCCGTTCCCAAGAGTTGTAGTTCCCATAAAACTGATTCGCTCCAAAGCTCCGATCGCTTCCACCCAGCAACACGTCGCTCTCCCCCAGCATCGAGCTCACCCGCGTCTCCGAACTCACCTCCTCCGACCGATACCCCCGATCAACCATAAACCCATCCGAAAACTCCCGACCACCCCCAACCACCTCACTCAACTCCCTCCCACGAACCCGCCCAGCCCACGAAGCAACCGCCGCCTGGTCATCCTGCCCAAAGCTCCCACCCTCCTCCGACATCTTCAAACTCGTTCCCGCCTTGGGCCTCGCCGTAACAAACTCCACCACCCCACTCACCGCATCCGACCCATACAGCGTCGACCCCGCACCATGCAGCACATTCACACTCCCCACCATCTGCATCGGCACCGGCAGGTCCAAATTAAAATGCGATGTCTCCGCGTCATTTACTCTCCACCCATTCAACAGCACCAGAGTCTGCTCATACGAGCTCCCCCATATCGACAGATCCGCCTGCACGCCCCCACCACCGCGCTGCTCCAGATCCACCGAAGGGTCATCCCGCATCAGGTCATTCAAATCCGTAAACACCAGCGGATAACGCTGCACCTCCAGCGTCTCAGTCGACCGCGGCGACTCCTCTTCCGTCAGCGGATCCGGCGTCCCCACCACCACCACCGTCTGTTTCACCACCGGCAGCGCCTGCTTCTTATTCGCAACCACCTGTCCCCGCGCTGCTCCCGCACAAGCCACCAGCCCCATCACAACCGCGCCCGTCACAACTCCCGCAATTCGTCTAAGCATCCCTAAAGCCTCAGCCCTCACACCAAAACAATCAACCATAGTTTGGTATCATCGTAAATAGTTGAACGACTAAATCAAAGGCAACCAGCATGCGCATCGAAACCTTCCTCAACCAGAGCCCCATGTTCTGCATCGCCGTCACCGCCCGCCGCTTCGACACGCTCACCTCCCACCTCCTCGAAGCCGACGACCTCAACTTCCTTGAAGCCCTCATCCTCGCAACCCTCTTCTTCGAGTCCCCCACCGTCGTCAAGCCTTCGCACCTCGCCGAAACCTTCGCGACCACGCGCGGCAACGTAAGCCACTGCATCTCTTCTCTCGAAGCCCGCGGCCTGGTCCAGCGCAAGATCGACCCCGACGACGCCCGCGCCTACCACCTGGCCCTCAAACCGCAAGGCCGCAAGAGCGCCATCCGCGTCATCGGCGCCCTCGACAAGGTCCAGCGCAGCTTCGAGACCAAGGTCGGCAAAGCTCCCTTACAGTCCGCCCTCCGGGTCATTCGTTCCCTCGCAGAATCGTCTTAAACCCATTCCCAGTGCCAAAATCCCCAATCCCAGCTTGCGATAACTCGCTCTAAACCCTACCCTTGCATCATGAGTTCTTCGGCCCACACACCCAACGCCCCCTTCACCCTCCTTCCCTTCGAGCATAAGCTCGACCGCCTCGCCGAAGTCGCCGTCCGCGTAGGCGCCGGTCTGCAGCCCGGTCAGGAGCTCGTCATCACCGCTTCCACCGAAGCGCTGCCCCTCGTTCGTCTCATCACAGCCCAGGCCTACAAAGCCGGCGCCAAACTCGTCACCACCTTCTACGCCGACGACGCCGCCACTCTCGCTCGCTACCAGCACGCTCCCGACGCCAGCTTCGATTACGCTCCCACCTGGTACTACGACGCCCTCGCCGCCGCCTACAAATCCAACGCCGCCCGCATGGGCATCACCGGCGCCGACCCCGCTCTACTCGCCTCCCAGGACCCCACCAAAGTCTCGCGCGCCAACGTCGCCATGTCCAAGGCCTACAAGCCCGCCATGGAGCTCATCACCCGCTTCGCCATCAACTGGACCATCGTCGCCGCCGCCACCCCCGCCTGGGCCGCGCTCGTCTTCCCCAACGATCCACCGGAGCTCGCCCTCTCCCGCCTCTGGGACGCCATCTTCTACACCTCCCGCATCACCGGCGAAGACCCCCTCGCCGACTGGAAGCAGCACAACACCAACCTCACCCACCGCGTCGACTTCCTCAACGACAAGCGCTACCACTCCCTCCGCTTCTTCACACCCGACAACGCAACCGACCTGACCGTAGGCCTCGCCGACCAGCACCTCTGGTGCGGCGGCGGCGCGATCGCCAGCAACGGCTTCTACTGCAACGCCAACATCCCCACCGAAGAGTGCTTCACCACGCCGCACAAAGCCCGAGTCAACGGCCACGTAGCAGCCTCGAAGCCGCTCTCGCACCAGGGCACGCTCATCGAGAACATTCGTTGCACCTTCAAAGACGGCCGCATCGTAGAAGCCACAGCAACCGCCGGCGAAGCGGCGATCAACAAGCTAATCTCCACCGACGAAGGCGCGCGCCAGCTAGGCGAAGTAGCCCTCGTCCCGCACAACTCCCCCATCGCCCAATCCGGCATCCTCTTCTTGAACACCCTCTTCGACGAGAACGCCGCCAGCCACATCGCGCTAGGCCAGGCCTACTCCACCTGCCTCATCGGCGGAGAAAAAATGTCCAAGGAAGAACTCTCCAACCTCGGCGCCAACGACAGCCTCATCCACGTCGACTGGATGATCGGTGGCCCCACCATGAACGTAGACGGCCTTTCCCGCGAAGGCACCGCCGAACCTCTCATGCGCAAAGGCGACTGGGTTTAGCTCGAGGAACTCGCATGCCCCCAGCCACGCTCTCCATCCGCCGCGCCACCGCCAGCGATCTCCCTGCCCTCCAGTCCCTCCTCGATCTCTACTACCGCGAAGGCGATGTCCAGGTCACCGAAGACGACGACTCCCTCCGAACCTACCTCAACTCCGACCCCAACGGTTTCTTCGTAGCGGAACAGTCTTCCGCCGAGCAACCCTCCACAAACGAAATCGCCGGCTGCGTCCTATTCCGCCGGCTCACCTCCATCCCCCAAGCCGCCGAGTGCAAGCGTCTTTTCGTCCTCCCCAGGTTCCGCGGCCACAACATCGCCGCCCAGCTCATGGACACGCTGGAAGCCACGGCCCGCGCCTCCAACCTCCGCTGGCTCTACCTCGACAGCAAGGACAACTTCCCCACCGCCATCGCCATGTACCGCCGACGCGGCTACACTGACACCTCGCGCTACAACCAAAACCCTGAGGCCACCATCTTTCTCCGCAAGGACCTCGGAACCTGATGCCCCTCTCTCTTCCAACCATCCTTCCGCTCGTCCTCGTGCTAGCAGCCACCGCTTTCGCGCAACAGCCCGCACCGCGCCTCCCCATCGACACCTACATCCACCAAAGCTGGGACCACCTCCAGCGCTCCATGTCCGGATCCGAGCCCGACTGCACATCCTTCCCACAGTCTCCCTCGCAACCCGAACCCGTCCTCTACCTCCCCGAAGAGCAGCACCTAACCCCCGAGCTCCGCACCCTCCAGCAGCGTTGCCACATCAACATCCTTCATCTTCCCCACCACATCCACCACGAAGCCGAGCTCCTCCCGAGCGATCTCGCCACTCCCGGCCTGCTCTATCTCCCCAACCCTTACGTAGTCCCCGGCGGCCGCTTCAACGAGATGTTCGGCTGGGACAGTTACTTCATCCTCCTAGGCGAGCTAGCCGACAACCGCATCGACCTCGCCCGCGGCACCGTCGAAAACTTCTTCTATGAAATCGATCACTACGGCGCCGTTCTCAACGCCAACTACACCGACTACCTCACCCGCTCGCAGCCGCCCTTCCTCTCCTCCATGGTCCTCGCGGTATACAACGCCGAGCTCCCCACCGACCCCAAAGCAGCCCGCAAGTTCCTCGAGCACGCCCTCCCCTATCTCCTCCGCGACCACAACCTCTGGGTCACCGCCCCGCACCTCGACACCACCACCGGCCTCTCCCGCTACTACGATCTAGGCCAGGGCCCAGCCCCCGAGCTCGCTCACAGCGACTACTACACCTACGTCATCCACTGGCTCCTAACGCACCCCTCGACCAACAACGCCACCTACCTCCAAAAGTCTCCCGTCTGCATCACCACCACCTGCGCTCAACCCAACGCCGAAGGTTACGCCCTCACCCCGTCCTTCTACGAAGGCGACCGAGCCATGCGCGAGTCCGGCTTCGACACCAGCTTCCGCTTCGGTCCCTTCAGCGGTTCCACGCAGGACTACGC
>JBAVDD010000278.1:0-16237 GCA_049587035.1 Acidobacteriaceae bacterium
TCCCCGTTCCAAACAGATAATCGGCTTTTTCTCCCAAAATCGCGGGATCTCATCCGCCACAGCCACCAAAAACCGGAATTTCGCCTTCAGCACCTCCATTTTTCGGAAGACTTTCACCCTCTTTGTCCCAAAAGTGGCCGCTCGTTCATTGACCGAGCCCACCCGCTCTCCTATAATTGCCGTCAGCCGACTGTCCTCTCGCGCCCGCGAACCTCTCCTTCATTCTTTAATGATGAGATAGAGCAAGCTGGCAACACCCTCGGGTGTTCCAACGGGCGGAGGAAGGCGCGGCAGCCTTTCCCTGCGGCGCTTTGCCCCAGGAATAACCCAGCGAGTAACCTAGCTGATATCTCCGGAATCCGGATCCTTGTAAGGAGTTTCAATCACCGCATGAACCGCACCCTTGTCTTTGCTACTGCGCTGGCAACCGGCCTCGCAGCCTCCTCCCTCTTTGCCCAAACCTCCAGAACACCGGCAACCTCTCATGCTGCCGCCGCTCCTGCCGAGGTCAAACCAGAAGCCATCCCCGCCAAGATCGCCGTCATCGCCTTTGCACAAGGTTTAGAAGCCACCAACGAAGTCCAGCGCGCCTTCGCCGACATTCAGAAGAAGTATGAGCCCAAGAAGGACGCGATCCAGGCTCTCTCTGCGGAGGTCGACTCCCTGAAGAAGCAATATCAGGCCCTGCCTGCTACCATCACCGACCAAGAGCGCGCCAGCCGTCTCAAGAGCATCGACGACAAAGAGAAGGCTCTCCAGCGTGACGTCGAAGATGCCCAGAATGCTTACAACAACGATTCACAGGAAGCGATGGGTAAGGTAGCCCAGAAGTTCGGTGGCACGGCTGTAAAGTATGCCCAGGATCACGGCTTTACAGTGCTGCTCAACGAAGGCGGGCAGCAAGGTCTCCCCACCGTGCTTTGGTCGCAGAGGAATACCGACATCACCCAGGCCGTCATCGATGCTTACAACGTTGCCTCCGGCGTAGCACCACTCCCGCCCCAGGCTCCCGCCCCTCACCGGACTCCTTCGGCACCAGCACCAAAGCCCTAACAAACGGAGCTGCAAAACTTCGCAACATCGCAATCCTTGCAAGAAAAATGGAGGCCTTAGGGCCTCCATTCTTTTGTCCCATCACCTATTTGAGAACTCTCGGGCTCGCAGACCCCAACAACTCGCGCCGCGTTACGCCCAGCGTGCCTTCTACTCCTCGCCCACCTTCAACACCGCAAGGAACGCCTCCTGCGGAATATCCACCTTGCCAATCCGCTTCATCCGCTTCTTGCCTTCCTTCTGTTTCTCCAGCAGCTTGCGTTTGCGGCTGATGTCACCGCCATAGCACTTCGCGATCACGTTCTTGCGAATCGCCGTCACCGTCGACCGCGCAATCACCTTCGACCCGATCGCTGCCTGAATCGCAACCTCGAACATCTGCCGCGGAATCAGCTCGCGCATCTTCTCCACCAGCACCTTGCCGCGGTCGTACGCTGCATCCCGATGCACGATGATCGACAGTGCATCCACCGGATCGCCGCCGATCAAAATATCCATCTTCACCATCGGCGAAACCCATGAACCCGCCAGGTGATAGTCCAGCGAAGCATACCCCCGCGACACCGACTTCAGCCGGTCATAAAAATCCAGCACGATCTCATTCAGCGGCAGCTCATAGGTCAGCATCACGCGCGTCTCGCTCACATACTCGATATTCTGCTGCCGGCCGCGCTTGTCTTCCACCAGTTTCAAAATATTCCCGACATACTCTTCGTTCGTCAGAATCTTCGCCGTAATCACCGGCTCATCAATCATCTCAATCTCGGACGGGTCCGGCCAACGCGAAGGATTATCGACCGTCAGCACCGACCCATCCGTCATCGTGATCTTGTACTGCACCCCCGGCGCCGTAATAATCAGATCGAGATCGTACTCCCGCTCCAGCCGCTCCTGAATAATCTCCAGGTGCAGCAAGCCCAGAAACCCGCAGCGGAATCCAAACCCCAGCGCCACCGAACTCTCCGGCTCAAAGTTAAACGAGCTGTCGTTCAGCCGCAGCTTCTCCAGCGCGTCCCGCAGCATCCCGTGCGCATGCGAGTCCACTGTGTACAGCCCAGCGAACACCATGCTCTTAATGTCTTCAAACCCCGGCAGCGCCTCCGCGCATGGCCGATCCACATGCGTAATCGTGTCGCCCACCTTGGTGTCTGCGACATTCTTAATCGTCGCCACAAAAAAACCAACCTCGCCCGCGCTCAACTCTTCGAGCACCACAGGCTTCGGCGTCATCACACCCATCGACTCCACATCGAACTGCCGCCCATTCGACATGATCTTGATCCGATCACCCTTGCGCAGCCGACCATTCACAATGCGCGCCAGCACAATCACGCCGCGATACGCATCGAACCACGAGTCGAAGATCAGCGCCTGCAAAGGCGCATCGGCATTGCCTCTTGGCGGCGGCAGCAGCATCACCACGGCCTCCAGAATGTCCGCGACATTCAGCCCCGTCTTCGCGCTCACGCAAACCGCATCGTCGGCCGGCAGCCCCACCGACTTCTCAATCATCGCCTTGGTGCGTTCAATGTCCGCGCTCGGCAGATCGATCTTGTTGATGATCGGAAGAATCTCCAACCCATTCGAGATCGCCAGGTAAGCATTCGCCAGCGTCTGCGCCTCCACGCCCTGCGACGCATCCACTACCAGCAGCGCTCCCTCGCAGGAAGCCAGCGACCGCGACACCTCATAGCTGAAGTCAACGTGCCCCGGCGTATCGATCAGGTTCAGCTGATACGTCTCCCCATCGGAAGCCGTATACATCATGCGCACCGTGTGCGCCTTGATCGTGATCCCGCGCTCCCGCTCCAGGTCCATCACGTCCAGCACCTGCGCCTGCATCTCGCGCGAAGTCAGGCTTCCGGTCAGCTCCAGCAGCCGGTCGGAAAGGGTTGATTTGCCGTGGTCAATATGCGCGATGATCGCGAAGTTGCGTATGTGCTTTGGATCCATTGAGGGTACGATAGGCCTTAACCTCCATCTTAACACTCGCCCTCGCACTCCAGCGCCACGTCTCTGAAGATGCTCGCGTTATAGCAGTGCAACATCCGAGCCAGTACCACCCTCCGTCCTTCTGCAATGCCCAAGCGCCGTCCGCCCCGTCCAACCCTTACAATGTGTAGGTTGATGGTGAACCTGAAAACTACCTCCCACCTCGGGCGTCGCACTCTCGCCATAGCCTGCGCCCCACTCCTGCTGCTGGCTCTCGTCGGCTGCAATGCTGCTGGCCACACCGCCTCTCCGGGTAGTGCGCCTGCAAACACCACCGCCCCCGCACTGCAGCAGCAGGCCACCGATCAGGCACAGGCCAAAGCCCTGTCACAGTCGCAGCAATCCGAGAAGCTCATCGTCGACGCCCAGCACGCACAGAAGGTACAGGCCCTCATCGCTAAAGCCGAAGCGAGCTATCAATCCGGCGTCACCAACTACAACGCCAAACGCCTCGACGCCGCGCGCCAGGACTTCGACTTCGCCGTCGACACCATGCTCTCCAGCGGCATGGACCTCAAGAACGATCCGCAGCTCTCCGACGAGTTCGAACAACTCCTCTCCGCCATCAACTCCCTTGAGATCGACTCCCTCAAGCAAGGCAACGGTTTCTCCGAGCAAATCGAAGAAGCGCCTGCGCAAGCCGCCAACGAGGTCACCTTCGCGCCTAATCCTGAACTCGTCGGCAAGGTCACCGCCGAGTTGAAGACCACCAAGTCTGATCTCCCGCTCGTAGTCAACGACTACGTCGCCGGCTGGATCAACGCTTACACCAACAACCCCAGGCTGCACGCCCACCTGGTGCACAGCCTGGAGCGCGCCGGCAAGTACAAGGAGATGATCCAGAAGATCCTCCGCGAGAACGGCTTGCCGCAAGACCTCATCTACCTCGCCGTCGCCGAGTCAGGCTTCCAACCCCAGGACGTCAACACCGGTGGGTCCGGAGCGGCCGGAATGTGGCAGTTCATGTCCTTCCGCGGGGCCTACGGCCTGGAGCGCAACGGCTTCTTCGACGAGCGCTTTGACCCGGAAAAATCCACCATCGCCTACGCCAAATATATGAAGGAGCTCCACAACCAGTTCGGCGACTGGTATCTCGCGATCGCTGCTTACGATTGGGGCCCTGGCCGCGTGCAACACGCCGTCGCCAAGACCGGGTACGCCGACTTCTGGCAGCTCTACCGCCTCAACGTTCTACCCGCCGAGACCAAGGCCTACGTCCCCAGCATCATCGCCGCCGCCATCATGGCCAAGAATCCCAAACAGTACGGGCTCACCGATCTCGTACCCGACGCCCCAGTTCTCTACGACGACGTCACCACCTCCTACGCCATCAACATGCGTCTCGTCGCCGACCTCACCGACTCAACCCTCCCCGAGATCATCGCCCTCAACCCGGCGCTCCTCCGTCTCTCCACTCCCAACGACATCCCTTACGAACTCCACATCCCCCCCGGCACCCGCGACACATTCCTCGCACGCCTCAAAAACATCCCCGAAGAGGACCGCAGCAGCTGGCGCTTCCACGTCGTTCAGAATGGAGAGACGCTCGAACAGATCGCCAGCTCCCTGCACGCCAAAGCAACTGAGATCACCACCGTCAACGGCCTCACCGATCCCATCGAGTCCGGCGATGAACTCGTCATCCCCATCGCGGCCAGCACACGCCTTGGTCCAGGCGAGCGTTACAAGATGCGGCGCAGAGATACCCTCGTAACCGTCGCAGACCGCTTCGGTGTCACCGTCGAACAACTGCGCCGATGGAATCACCTCCGCTCCAATCGCGTTCCCGCCGGCCGTTCGCTCTACGTCGTCGAGCCCATCCAGCTCGCCCCTCACACGCGCATACACCGTCGTCGCAGAGGCCGCCCCTCCTCTCGCCGATCTCGCGAGAGTGCTCACAAAGAGACCACGCGTCGAGCATCCACGCACACAAAGAGCCGATCCCACACGTCAAATACGAAGAAGAAGAAGTCGAAAAAGAAGAAGTCCAGATAATTCCTTTCGCGAAACCTTGGAGACAACCCGGGAGCGCGGCTATAAAAAGATGCACCGCCCCTAAAAAGATGCTTGCTATTTCATACCGCTACGCGTAATCCTGTTGACATCATCCGTACGAAGTACCTCGCATGAAGTGTCTTACGGTTTCAAAAGTTGTAACGTACGGAAGATAGATTCAACGCAACACAAGGAACGGACAGCAAGCAGGGAACTCGTAGTTGGGGGAGAACGTTATGTTGCAGGATGAAGAAATCATCAAGCTCCACGCGGCAGGCTACGACGACGACACCGACGAGGTGAGCGATCTCGACTCACTCGATGAAGAGGACGAAGAAGAAGAGTTCAACGTCGTTGCCGTCACTCACGTTGAAGAAGCAGAGATGTTCGCGCCACCTCCCTCACCGGTTGCCCCGTACGAACCACCCACCCGCCTCTCCGTGGAACCCACCCCCAGCGCCCCACCACCTCCACCAGCTGCGCCAAAGAAGGCGCCGGCTAAGAAAGCTGTAGCTAAGAAAGCTCCGGCAAAAAAAGCTCCCGCGAAGAAAGCTGTAGCTAAGAAAGCTCCTGCTAAGAAGAAAGCTCCTGCTAAAAAGACGCCAGCGAAAAAGACCGCGACGAAAAAAGCTCCAGCGAAAAAGGCGCCGGCAAAGAAGGCTACCAAGAAAGCAGTGAAGTCCCCTGCAAAGAAGAAGCCGACGAAAAAGGCTCCCGCGAAGAAGGCCGTCAAGAAGGCTGCGGGTAAAAAGATTTCAAGTTCTGCCGCGAAAGCAACACGTGCTCTGCGCGGCGGTAAGGCTGCCCCTAAAAAGGCAGTCGGCAACAAGAGCACAAGCAACAAAAAATCGACTATGAGAGGTAAGACCTTGGCAACGAAGAAAGCTGCAAAGAAAGCTGTAAAGAAGGCCGTCAAGAAGGCTCCCGCGAAGAAGGCCGTCAAGAAGGCCGTCAAGAAGGCTGCTAAGAAGGCTGCGCCGAAGAAGAAGTAACTCGGCCACCACAACCGCTGTAAAAGGCAAGCAAAAGCGCCCGGCTCTCTCGAGATCCGGGCGCTTTTGCGTCTGCTGAAAAGTTCCTTTACCCGCCGTGTCTCATCGACGCGATCGCCGCCAGCACCTCTCCACTATGCTGCTGAATGTCCTTCACCTGCCACTCCTTCACAATCTTGCCCTCCGGAGAAATCAGGAACGTATCCCGCTCAGCAAAGTGCATCGGCCCATACGACTTCACCGGCACGCCATACTCGTCCACAACCTTGTGGTCCGGATCAGCCAGCAGCTTGAAGGTCAGCGAATCTTTCGTACAGAATGCCTTGTGGCTATCGACCGTATCCAGCGATACGCCCAGCACCACCGCATTCATCGCCTCATACTTCTTCAGATCACGCTGGAAGTTGTGCGCCTCAATCGTGCACCCTGCCGTCTGGTCTTTGGGGTAGAAGTACAGCACCACCCACTTGCCTTTGTATTGATCGAGCGACACCGGCGTATTCTCCTGCGAAGGCAGCGTGAAATTTGGTGCCTCACTACCCACAGACGCCATGTCCCTGGCCGCCGACACATCCCTGCTCATTGCCCCGGTCAGCGCAAAGCCGGCCGCCAACGCAACCCCACATCCTGCTGCAATCCAACGTTTCCGAAGCATAGGGAGATCTCCTGGGCGCGTCGTTTAGCTGCAACTTCTGCGCCGACTGATATCTTATATCTTCTACTCAGGCATTGGCTACCACACTCAACAACCTGCTCAGTTCTCAACCTTGCATCCCACTTCGGGGCTCGCCGACCATCGCAATCCCCGCATCGTCCGCCGCCGCGATCATCGCGTCCCGGTCGAACACCAGCGTGCGCCCTGCCTCCACGCACAAGCAAGTAGCCCCCGCCGAGCGCATCGCTTCGATCGTCGGCACGCCCACCACCGGCACATCGAAACGCATATCCTGATTCGGCTTCGCCACCTTCACCACGGTCAGCCGCCGCTCCAGCGTGCTGGCTTCCTGCTCCGCTCCAGCCACATCCAGCGTCCGCAACGTCCGCAAGATCTCTCCCGCCCGAGCAATTGTCGCATCGGTCCCTTCCATCGCCTCTACCGCCACGCAAGCACCCGCGGCAATCACCACCGTCTGTCCCAAATCAAATCCCGCCACACCGCGTGCCACCTTCAACCCATACTCAATGTCCGCAAGCTCCGCAGCATCCGGACCCCGTTGCGTAAGCACCCCAGCCTGCGCCAGCATCGGCTCCAGGTACGCAGTCGACGACATCAGATGAATCCCCTCATCCTCCAGCACCTTCGCCACCGCACCCAGCAGCATATCCGTATTGCGAGTCCGCAGATTCAGCAGCAGCTTCGCCAGTCGCCAGTCCGGCCGTATGCTCGAAAAGATCTGCTTATGCTTCACCTGCCCAGCCATCACCGCGCGTGTCACACCCTCACGCTGAAACATCTCGATCAATCGCGAAAGCTCACCCAGCGAAAGCCAGTGCACGCGCACGCCATCCGGATCGCGCAGCGCTCGTTCGTTCATCTCCAGATCAGTCTCTTCCTTAATCGCCGCCACCACCACCCGCAGCCCCTGCGCCCGCGCCGCATCCAGCAGCAGAAACGGAAACCGCCCGTTGCCCGCAATCAACCCCAAAGTCGGTCCCAGCCCCGATGTCCCTTCGCCAGCCGCCATGATTACTTCACCACGCCCCGCTCGCTCTTCTTCACAAATTCCGCCAGATACCGCACATGCTCTCCCGCACCCTCTGCCAGCAACGCATCCACCTCCTCAAGCGCCTGCGTCGTATTGCGTTTGCCGCCGGTCAGCAGACGCATCGCCGCCGCCAGCTCACGTAGCTGTTCCGGCGTAAATCCCTTGCGCTGCAGGCCCACCTTGTTGATGCCATACACCGCATTATTGCGCTCCACGCTCGTCAGCGAGTAGGGCAGCACATCCTGCGTAATCGTCGTCCCGCCGCCAATATACGCGTATCGGCCAATCGTGCAGAACTGATGCACCGGAGCATTCGCGCTCAGTGTGGCATAGTCCTCCACCGTCACATGGCCCGCCAGCGTCGCTCCGTTCGGCAGAATGCACCCATTGCCCACCACCGAATCATGCCCAATGTGTACATACGCCATAATCAGGCAGCCCGACCCAACCCGCGTCATACCGCCGCCGCCAGCCGTCCCCCGCGAGATCGTCACATACTCGCGAATCACATTGTCATCGCCGAAGGTCACACCCGTAGGCTCGCCCGCATACTTCAAATCCTGCGGTGAAATCCCCACGCAGGCAAACGAGTACACCTTGTTCCGCGCGCCCATCGTCGTATGTCCATCAAGCACCACATGCGACACCAGCTCGCACTCCTCACCCAGCACCACATTCGACCCCACCGTGCAGTACGGCCCCACCATGCAGCTGGCTGGAACCACCGCACCCTCCGCCACAATCGCCGTGGGATGAACACTCACGCGTTCGTCCCATCGGCAGTCTTTGCCTTTGGCCGCGAAACCAGCGCAGCGGTGAAGGTAGCTTCGGAAACAAGCTTGCCATCGACCGTAACCGACCCCTTGAGCTTCACCATGGTGCTTCTCCAGTTGAGCACTGTGACCTCGATGCGCAACTGATCGCCAGGCGTAACGGGGCGGCGAAAGCGCGCGCCCTCGATACCGGTAAACATCATCAGCTTCGATTCGCGCTCCTCAACGGAGAACTCCGTCAGCAGCAGTGCGCCGCCAGCCTGCGCCATCGCTTCCACCTGCAGCACCGCCGGCATCACAGGGTCGCCGGGAAAGTGCCCCACAAAGTGTGGCTCATTCGCCGTCACATTCTTGATCGCCACAATACGCGTCTTGCGCTCCATCTCAATCACGCGATCGATCAGCAGGAATGGATAGCGATGCGGCAGGATCGCCATAATCTCGACAATGTCCAGCGTCGTCTTCTCCGCCAGCACGGCCGTACCCTCAGGCTCAACCGCCGGCACAACAGGGGTTTCAATGGATTCACTCATACAGCCCCTGAGTATAAACTTTCGCCTCGCCTACTGCTTCTCTGCCGCCGCAATGATCTCGTCTTTCTTGCTAGCAATTACCATCTTCGCCAGCCGCGTCTCGTCGATGTTTCCAATCCGTCCCAGGACAAACAGAAACGGCGAAGCATGCCCCCACGAATGCCACCGCGCCCCATCAATCAGCGGTCCCATCGCCTGCTTCCGCAGCGCCTCCAGCAACGCCGCATCGTGACTCTCCGTCAGCCGCTCAAGCAGCAGGCTCACCTTGTTCCGGTCCGTCCACGATCCCGAATACAGCATCGCAATCAACGGCTCCGCATTCAATCCCTGCAACGGCCCAGCCGCAGCCAGCACCTCGAGCGCTCGTGTTGCATTATTCCGCACCTCGCCATCCGCATCGTCCATCGCACCCGATAGGGCAGCCACCTGCGCAGCCGACCGCTCCCCATATCCCAGCAGAGTCGCAGCCGCACGCCGCTGTTGCGCATCGCCGGACTGCTTCAAAACCTGCTCGATCCGCTCCGTATTCCTCACCGCATACTCCCGCATAGCCAGTTCAACCTTATGCATGGGGGCGTACTTTGAAAGCGCGTATCCCTTCAAGTCATTCTCGCCCGCCGCGCCATGCTGGATAGCCTCCAGCAACAGGCCCATGTCCCCCTGATAAAGCGCTAGCCCGTTTGCCGGCAATCTCACATCGCCTGTCGGCGCAGCCGCAACCACCAGTGGCCTGTAGGATCTTCCGGCCAGCCCAATATAAAAGTCCCACGTATTCGGCGTATCGCAGCAGACAACATTCACATCCGTCACCTTCATCCCGGTAACCGCAAACCCAACCGAGCGAATCTGATCGAGCAATTGATGCATCTTCGCTCCCTCGACCGTTTGCCCGGTGTGTATCGGCAACTTCGCCAACAGCGGCGCAGTGTCCGTTCCATGCACCCCAAAGAAGTCAATCGCCCCAACCTTCAGCGTCTCGGGCCTCTGCGCGCGTACCATCGGCGGAACAAACAGCGCCAGCGCCAGCGCAGCTCCCGAGAAGAACATCACCCCACTCACCTTCATCTACTTCCCCTTTCGCAGCGGCTGGTTCGGATCGAACATCTCTGCCGCCACAGGCGCGTTATAAACTGCCGTCGTCAAAAACCTCTCACTCACCACATCTCCGTTATGCATCTTCGTCACCGCATAGGGAGTCATCACGCCCTGCACCTCATTAAAGTTCGCAAACTCCTCCACGTCCGTGTTCCAGTCCTTGTACACCGGGTCGCGCCACTGAAAGCTGATGCTCAGCGGTAGGTGCGTGCTCTGGTCGAGCTCCAGCGTCACCCCATCATCGCTCGCGCTCACCACACTCACTTCATCCGCCAACTGCCGCTCCACCATCTTCGTCCCCGCGTAACTCACCAGCACGCCCGGCTGCGGCAGCCAATCCTTCACCACCGTATCCAGCGAATGCCTGCGCCACCGCACAAAATCTTCCACCTTGTTGGCCGGCAATGGCGACGTTCCCTTATACGTAATCTCGAAGCCTCTATCCCCTGTCCAAACATCCGCAACATCCGCATGATCCTTCGCAATCAACGCCCCATAGTGCGACACCATCACCACGCGCTCAGTGAACGGACGCATTCGCCCATACTCCTCGAACTGCAGCGCACCTCCATCTGGCTGACCTTTATAAAACGTCGTCGTCCGCCCACGAAAGATCCACGTCTGCCGATTCAGCCACGCCTCTCCACCGAGCGCCTTCACCATCGCATCCAGCAGCGTTCGTCCTCGCTGAGCCCCATCCGCATCGGTCCCCACCTGCGCACTCGGCAACGCCGAAGCCTGCGCCAGAGCATGCCCCCCACCCAACACACAGCCCATCGCAAACCCCATCGCAACCACCACCAGCAAACTCGCTCTCCGCTGAGCTCTCATCGCGCCCTCACCCCGCCAGCACCGCACCGCCGTTCACATTGAACACCTCGCCCGACACAAACCCCGCCCACTTCGTGCACAGAAAAACCACCGGCCCTGCAATCTCCTCCGGCTCCGCGGCCCTCCCCAGCGGAATCAACCCCAGCGCCTTCTTCGACGCCACTGGATCATCCAGCGTCGCCTCCGACATCTCCGTCCGCACCCATCCCGGCGCCACGCAGTTGCAAAGAATCCCCTGTCCCGCCAGCTCCGTCGACAAGCTCTTCGTCAGCGAGATCAGCGCCCCCTTGCTAGCCGCATAGTCCGCATGGAACGCCTCGCCCCGCTGCGCCGCCGTCGACGCAATCAACACCACATGCCCGCGCGCACCACCCTCCAACGCGTTCCCAAGCATCTGCGCCACCCCCGCCTGCAACAGCCCAAACACGCTATCCAGATTCACCCCCAGCGTTCCCCGCCACTGCTCCGCGCCCATCGTTGCAATCGGCTGATCATGCGGAGGCCAGATCCCATGATTCACCACCAGGCAATCCAACCGCCCGAACACTTTCGTCGCAGCCGCAACCAGCGCCTGCCCATCCTCAACGGTCGCAAGCTCCTGCTTCAATCCCCTGCACTGCGTCTCTCCCCCACAAGCCTCCGCCAGATCTTCCGCCTGCCGCTCCGCGCTCCGATAGCTGAACACCACCCGCGCTCCCGCCTGCCGAAACAAACGCACCGTAGCCGCGCCAATTCCCCGCGACCCACCCGTAACCAGAACCACCTTGCCCTCCAACGAGAGCGAGACACCGCCATCCTGCTGTGAGAAACTCATGTCGAAGTTGTAGCAGGTCTCAACGCCGTCATCCAATCAACGCAATGTGGCTCCTCACCACCCAGCTCCTCACCACCCCAGCCAATAACGCGCTACACTCAATCCGCGGCAGCAGCGACTCACCCTACACCTATCCAAGGAGCCCTCGCATGAAGTATGTCCTCCTAGTATCCCGTCTGTTGCTCGGCCTCATCCTTTTAGTCTTAGGCGCCAACAACATCCTGCACTTCCTGCACGCGGCGCCGCCCACCGGCGACGCTCTCACCTGGTTCGGCATCATGGCCACCCACGGTTGGATATCCGTCGCCGGCGTCATCATGATCATCAGCGGCCTCCTTCTACTGGTAGGCCGCTTCGTCCCACTGGCGCTAACCCTCTTCGCGCCCATCCTCGTAAACATCCTGCTCTATCACGCGCTACTCTGGCCGCACGGCTATATCCCCGCCATCATCGCAACCCTGCTGGAGCTTATCCTGCTCATCGCCTACCACCGCAGCTTCGCCTCACTCTTCGCCGCAGACCCTACAGCCGACACCCCGAAGCTCTAACCTCAGTCTGCAGGGGAACCGTGGCTACCCGCCGCGCTTCCCCGACTTCCCCTTAGCTGCCGATTTCACCGCCGCCCGCTTCGCCAGCACCTTCCCACGCTCCGCAACCAACATCGCCTGAGCCCGCACGGGCATCGCCAACACCGCGCGCACACCCTTCGGCAGCTTCGACAACGTAATTTCATGCGCCGCCCGCAGCTCGCTCTCCCACTGCACATTCCGCAACGCATCCCACCTCTCCACCGTCACCCAGTGAATCCGCGCCATATAAGGCGCCGGCCCAATCCCCTCCTGCTCCACCAGCTCCGCAAACCTCTCCGCACCAGCCGAGTAGCTCATCACCCCGCGCGCGTCCGCATCCAGATTCATCAGGCAGAACATCTTTCCCCCAATCGCCTTATCCCCCACCCAGAACACCAAATTATCGCCCCACTGCATCGTCTCCACCGCATTTGGCAGCCCCAGCAGAAACGCGCGTGCCCTCTCCACATCCATGCGCCAAAGTATAACGACGAATCATGCACCGAGATATAACCAAGAATCTGTCATCTCGACCGAAGGCGCGCTTTTGCGCCGCAGCGGAGAGACCTGCAGCCCTGCCCGACCCTCCGCAACTGTTCACCGCTTTCCGGCGACAATCAACTCAACTCTCGCCGTCCGCGCAGGACCTTCTATACTTCAACTTGACCTATGCCGACCGAGCCCCCCATCACCTTCCCGCCCGTAGCCGACCAGCTCGACCTCATCACCAAGGGCGCAGCCGAGATCATCCCCCCCGCCGCCGCCTCCGCGCCCGAAGCCCTCGCCGCGCGTCTCGAAGACTCCCGCCGCACCGGCATCCCCCTCCGCATCAAAGCCGGCTTCGACCCCACCGCCCCCGACCTACACCTCGGCCACACCGTCCTCATCCGCAAGCTGCGCCACTTCCAGCAACTCGGCCACACCGTCATCTTCCTCATCGGCGACTCCACCGCCCTCATCGGCGACCCCACCGGCAAAAACGTAACCCGCAAGCCTCTCACCCGCGAAGAGATCAACGCCAACGCCGAGACCTACAAAGAGCAGGTCTTCAAGATCCTCGACCCCATCAAAACCGAGGTCCGCTACAACTCCGAGTGGCTCGACAAACTAGGTTACGCCGGATTCATCGGCCTCGCCGCGAAGGTCACCCTCTCACAGATGCTAGACCGCAAAGAGTTCCTTACCCGCTTCAAAGCAGAGCAGGAAATTTCCATCCACGAGTTGTTCTACCCGATTGCGCAAGGCTATGACTCGGTCATGCTCCGCTGCGACGTAGAGCTCGGCGGCGCAGATCAGAAGTTCAACCTCTTGATGGGCCGCGAACTCCAGCGCAAGGACGGGCAGAAGCCCCAGATCGTCCTCATGACACCCATCCTCGAAGGCCTCGACGGCGTCCAGAAGATGTCCAAGTCCCTCAACAACGCCATCGGCATCAAGGACCCCGCCACCGAGATGTACGGCAAGCTAATGAGCATCAACGACGAGCTAATGTGGAAGTACTGGACCTTCCTGACCGACCTCCCGCAATCCCAGATCGACGCCATGCAAACCCAGGTCGCCACCGGCAACCTGCACCCCATGCAAGCCAAGAAAAACCTGGCCCACAGCATCACCGCCGACTTCCACTCCCAATCCGAAGCCGATCAAGCCGCCGAATCCTGGGCCACCCAATTCCAACAAAAAGGCGTCGCCGAAGACCTGCCAATCGTAGAGATCAGTCTTTCTGCCGAAGGCCTACTCGCTCCCGCAACAGAAGACATGGGAACAATCCTCCGCATCCCAAAACTCCTCCAGCTCGCCGGCCTCACAACCTCCACCGGCGAAGCCACACGCAAGCTCGCTGAAAACGCCGTCTCCATCAACGGCGAAAAGTTTACTGGCAAACTATTCTCTCGCGAGGCACTCGGCCCCATGCCAACCCTCCGCCTCGGCAAAAAATCGGTCCGAATCCGCTGGATTAGCTAGCGTCTACAGAGTTTCCCTGCGACACTGGGAGGGTTTCAGGATCGTTTCTACGCAGTTTGCAGTAGAGGTGAAACCATGACCCTTTCCCGCCCCCTCGTCTGTGGCGCCCTGCTCGCGCTCATCGTTGCCAGCATCAGTATCGTTCCCAACAGTGAAGCGCAACGCAGCACACACACCGCTGCCGCCGCCGCGCCAGTCATCCATCTACACCGCGAAGAACGTTCCGCTCCGCTCACCGATTGGCAAACCCACCAGAGTCGCAACTTCCGCATGATGAGCATGCTGCTTCCCACAGGCTGGCAGCTCGAAGTTCGACCCGGCCCAAACTTCGCCAAGATCGACTGCGCCGACAACTCCGGGCGCATCATGGTCTCTGCCACCAGCCCCGATAAGAGCACTGGCGTTCTTATCCTGCCGATCAGCGCTGTGACCTCCGCCCTCTCCGCGCAAAAGGCCGATATCCTCCGCCACTTCCCTGGCGCCTACGATTGCAGGGTCGAGCGGCCTATGCCCCTCGCTACGAAGCTGCAGGATGGCGCCGCTCATCTCTTTCCCGGCTCCCACATCACCAGCTCGGTCGAAGCCATCCCTGGCCTTAGCGATCAGATGTCCAGCATTGTCGCCTCCGCCAACCAGCGCGGCGTCCGCATCTCTGCTGAGGCCGGCCGCATTCGCCTCACAGGCGCCATCCAGGGCAAACCCGTCGATATGTGGCTGGTCGCCATGCAGACACAGCGCATGGAAAACGGCGCAACCATTAGCGATCTCCCCCTTGCCGCCGTGCTCTTTGCCCCGCCCGGCCAGCTCGACAGCAACGACAAGCTCCTCATGACACTCGTCTCCTCCGTTCAAATCGACCCCGAGTGGACGCGCAACGCCCAGTACTACGTCGCCGCAATCTACGCAAAGATCAATGGAGCCTACGCCACCGTCAACCGCATCCAGCAACAGATGCAGCAGGACAACGCCAACGCGGCTGCCCAGCAGCAGGCCATCCGCACCGATACCGCCAACTATCGCTCCAAGGTCATGTCGCAGGTCGCCTCTAACCGCGCTGCCGCCCTGGACCACAGCTCTCAGCAGTTCGCCCTCTACATGGGCGACCAGGCCGTCTATAAAGATCCCTCCACCGGCCAAAGAGTCCAGATGTCCAACCAGTACGACCACGTCTGGGCCTCCACCACCGGCAATACCAACGACTACGTCATGACCGACTCAGCTTCGTTCGACCCCAACGGAAAGGTTGGCAGCTCCGGCTGGACCCAACTCCAGATGGAGCACTGATTGCCAGTCGCTGTGTCGAGACGTATGCCCACACACCGGGTTTCGCTCGAACGAGCATCGGTGTAGCCTCATAACCGATGCCTCTGCGCACAGCCAACATCATCGGCTCGGGACCCAACGGCCTCTCCGCGGCCGTCACCCTCGCCCAGCGCGGCGTAGCCGTCACCATCTATGAGCGCAACGCCAACCTCGGCGGCGCCTGCGCCAACGCCGAAGTCACCCTCCCCGGCTTCCACCACGATCTCGGCTCCTCGTGCTACCCACTCGGTGTAGCCAGCCCTTTCTTCCGCAGCCTCCCACTCGCCGACCACGGCCTGCGCTGGATCGAGCCACCGACTCCCGTAGCCCACCCACTCGACGACGGCACCGCCGTCACGCTCGAACATGCTCTCGAAGCCACCACCGCGCAGTTCTCCCCGCACGACGCCCACGCCTGGCACTCCCTCCTCAGCCCGTCCATCCGTAACTGGCCGGGCCTCGTCTCCGAATTCACGCAACCCCTCCTCCGCATCCCCGACCATCCCATCGCCGTCGCTCTCTTCGGCCTGCCCGCGCTCGTGCCCGCGCAGCTGCTCGCCAGCACCCTCTTCCGCGACGAGCGCGCAGCCGCCCTCTTCGCCGGCATCGCCGCACAC
>JBAVDD010000279.1:0-5423 GCA_049587035.1 Acidobacteriaceae bacterium
CGATGAATGCGACTCCAAACTCCGTTTCACCCACTTTGCGCCACTTGTTACGCAACTTGGTCTCGATGACGCACTTGTATGAGCCCTCACCGAAAAGCGGAAAACCAATGGTCTGACCGATCATACGCGCTCGCGGCGTCGCGGTGAGATCAACCACAAATTCCGCCGAGCCGTACTGTTGGCCGTCTGGCGCGATAAGCAATACCCGCCCCGGCACTCGCTCGCCAATTGCCGGATCAGAACGTGCCCATTGATGGACGAGGTAGAAACGATACGGGACAACGGGTCGTTGCTGCTGCTCGAGAAATCCGGGTGGGGGGGGAGGCAAATTTATGGTTTCAAGGATCGCGACAAGAGATATAACGCCCGTCTGCTCCTCGATGATCGCGCGCTCACAGGCAATCGCCCAACGTAAGGTAGCCATAGTCGTGGCGCTACTCAGAGGCTTTGACGCGCACCACCGGCTTGTCGGACAGCCGTACATCGCTGCTCAGCCAATTCGTGCCATACGGACTGCCGATCTCAGGCACAACCGCTATTGATGTCGAGACCAACTGTGCAACATGTACACCAACGCCAGCGCGTGCGTGCTCTGCAGTTGCGCCCCATTCGGCATATCCCGGCATTTTGGCCCTCACCATCGCTCTGATGAGTCGTTCAACCGAAAGATGGTTGATATTTCCGCCCTTGATCTGGCTGACGACACTCTGTTTTAGGCCAAGAATTTCTCCGATTTTGGCCTGACCAAGTCCGCCGTTTTGACAGTTCTCGATGAACTGACGCAGCGCGAATGCCAGATCGGTTCGCAGTGTATCAATCGTTCCGGTATCCGGTTCGATTCGGAATGCGGAGAAAGCGTTTCGGACTACCATAGCTATAACCTGTCGGAATTTTAGTGCCTGCGACCGCGATCAGCATTGGCCATCGAGAGCTTGAGCGAATCCATCTCCGCCTTTAGGCGCTTTACTCGCGTCTCAATCCGCTTCTTGTCACTGGTTCGCATCGTGCTTCCTTCCCTTGCATCTTTCTCGAAGGCATCGAGCACATGGACGCGGTTTGTGAGTGCGGCATACTCCACTGTGTAGATGATTCGCTGACCGCTGCGGTGCCACATTTCCCTTAGAGAGATCGAAAACCCCTTCAACGGCTTGTCGCGAGAGGTAGGGAACCCACCGAGCTGGACGATACGAAGGCGAGATGCGAACCCGCTCTGCACCGCAGACGGCCACCCGCAGATGGTATCCGCCCATTCGTCCTCATTCCAGAACTCGAGGTCGCGCTCCCGCAATTTCCAATTATCCTAAATTTATAATAGCTGATTGTGACGTGTTCGGCGGGATCCATTTCGAGGCAGCGCCGCTCCCAGGGGGCACAGGCCAAACCGGCCAGGAAGTGTACAGAACGTGATTTTAGCCTGCGAGAGCGCGGTTAAGTCTCTGATTTATTGGGCTGGGGGCTTTCGTAAGGCTGAGCCGCGTTCATCCTGAGACGCCGTCGGCAGTCCGCGCGGCACGCCTCGCTCGCTTCCAATGAGATCCACCGCCTCAGGGCTGAGTCCAGGGCCCAAGGTCCTTTCCGCGACCAGCAGCTCGCTCACGCTCTCGGCAACAACGCGGCGATCTCGACCATCTCCGAGGTCGTGCAGCCCCGCAGCTCTGACACGTCGGATGTCGTCCAACTACATCCCCGTGATCCTGAGACCCCAGTGGACATCCGGACGTAAGCTGCCACGGACACGGATTGGGCGGTTCTCGACCATTTCTCAAGACCTCGATGGGTCCTCATCGAGTCCGAGCGCTAACTCTCGGGCAGGAGAGCGGGAAGGGGTTGATTTGCTCTCGACCGATCTGCACGCTGGTCTCGCCGCGCTCTTGTCGGCGCGAAGGATGGTGGCCGGTACGCGGCTCCCGTCTCTGGATGAGCGAGATCGCCGGACTTCCTATGAGAATAGTTGCGTAACTACCGCCCGGCCGGCAGCCGTGAACGGGTACGGAAATCCCGGTGGCCCACGCCGTCGCTCCTGATAGTCGCATCAATGACTTGCGAACCCACGCGCAGATGTACGGCTAACGGTTGATTGCCGTACATCCATAGGGTAGGCTTGGGCACTAACAACGAAGAGGGGGTCGAGCTGCATGACAGCCAGAAAGAGAGCGGCAATCTACAGCCGCGTGTCCACTTCCGGCCAGACCACCGAGAACCAGAGCCATGAACTGAAGCGGGTCGCCCAGCAGCGCGACTGGGAAATCGTGGAGTTCTATGAGGATGCTGGAATATCCGGTGCCAAAGGACGTGATCAGCGACCGGCTCTCGACCGGCTCCATAAGGACGCGACGCGCGGGCGCTTTGATGTCGTCATGGCGTGGTCCGTGGATCGCCTCGGACGCTCGCTTCACCAGCTCGTGAGCTTCATGGCGGAGATGGGTCAGCTCGGGATCGGGATCTACCTTCATCAGCAAGCACTGGACTCCTCAACACCAGCCGGGAAGGCGATGCTCAACATGTGTGGCGTGTTCGCCGAGTTCGAGCGCGAAATGATCGTGGAACGAGTCAATTCTGGGTTGCGACGAGCGCGCGCCCAGGGTAAGCGTCTCGGTAGACCAACGGTCGGCCATCACGTCGAGGCAGCAGTGCGGCAGCTCCGCAGGCGTGGCTCCGGGATCAGGGCAATTGCCCGAGAGCTGAACATCGGCGTCAGCGTGGTGCAGCGAGTAGTGCACGCCGAGCAGCTTCTCGCAAGTAGCGTGGCCCGGAGGCGACCAGCGATGTAATGACCGTGGGAGCGTTGAAACGATACATGTAATGGGCGTCAGGGAGTGTTGAAAAAATGGCCATCAAGAAATCCGACCTCTATTCCTCCCTTTGGGCCTCCTGCGATGAGCTGCGTGGTGGCATGGACGCCAGTCAGTATAAGGATTACGTTCTGTTCATGCTTTTCATCAAGTACATCAGTGACAAGTACGGCAACAGCACCGACTTCACCCCGCCAATCACGATCCCAAATGGGTCGAGCTTCAAGGACATGATTGCACTCAAGGGCAAAAGCGACGTTGGCGACAAGATCAATACGCGGGTCATCCAGCCGTTGATCGAAGCCAATGCACGACTTGCCCGTACCGACTTTCCTGACTTCAACGACCCCAACAAGCTCGGTGAAGGACAGGCGATGGTGGAGCGGCTGAGCAACCTGATCGGTATTTTCCAGCGGCCCGAGCTTGACTTCTCGCAGAACCGCGCCGAGCACGACGACATTCTTGGGGACGCCTACGAGTACTTGATGCGGCACTTCGCGACCGAGAGTGGCAAGAGTAAGGGGCAGTTCTATACACCAGCGGAGGTCAGCCGCGTCGTCGCCCAGGTGATCGGCATCTCACCTGAGAACACCAAGGGGTCAACAACTGCGTATGACCCGACCTGCGGCTCGGGATCGCTGCTACTCAAGGTTGCAGCCCAGGCGGGCAAACACATCACGCTCGAAGGTCAAGAGAAGGATGTCACCACGGCGGGCCTTGCCCGCATGAACATGGTTCTACATGACTTCCCCACGGCTGCCATCGTCACCGGTAACACACTGACCCATCCCAAGTTCAAGCACGGTGAGCAGCTCCGTACCTACGACTACGTGGTCGCCAATCCGCCGTTCTCAGACAAGACTTGGAGTACCGGTCTTCCATCGCAGGACCCGTATCAGCGCTTCACCTGGGGAACGCCACCGAAGAAGCAGGGCGACTACGCCTACCTGCTGCACATCGTCCGCTCGATGAAGAGCACGGGGAAAGCCGCGTGTATCATGCCGCACGGGGTTCTCTTTCGCGGAAACGCCGAGGCCTTGATCCGTCACCAACTCGTTCGCTCGGGCATCCTAAAGGGAATCATCGGGCTGCCAGCGAATCTCTTCTATGGCACCGGTATCCCGGCGTGCATCGTTGTCCTCGATAAGGAGAACGCAGCGGCACGAGCGGGCATCTTCATGATCGACGCCAGCCGAGGCTTCATTAAGGATGGCAATAAGAATCGCCTGCGAGAGCAAGACATTCACCTCATCGTGGACACCTTCAAGAAGCAGGCCGACATTCCCCGCTACGCGCGCATGGTGCCATTCGATGAGATCGCCGATGCGAAGAACGACTACAACCTTAACCTTCCGCGTTACATCGATTCGACGACCCCAGAGGACCTTCAAGATATCGACGGTCACCTTCGCGGCGGTATCCCTGAACGCGATTTGGACGCACTCGCTGCGTACTGGCAGGTGCTGCCCAGCGTGCGGACCTCTCTGTTCAGGTCCGGAGATCGCCCCGGCTACGCGCGTCTAAAGCTTCCCATTCCTGAAGTCAAGGCTGCAATTTTTGGCCACTCGGAGTTCACTGCCTTTATCGCCATGATCAACCAGCAGTTCGAGCGCTGGAAAGCAGCCACCGTCTCGCACCTTAAAGGGTTCCACCGGGATGGCCATCCCAAGAAGCTGATCGAGCACATCGCCGAAGACTTGCTCAACGCCTTCCGGGCTGCGCCCCTGCTTGACGCCTATGACGTATATCAGCACCTGATGGACTATTGGAATGCGAAGATGCAGGACGACGCCTACCTGATTGCCGCCGATGGCTGGAAGGGAGGCGCACAGCCGCGTGAAATATTGAAGGTCAAGATTAAGGATAAACTCGTCTGGCCCGAGGCTCATGACTACGAGATTGGCAAACGCCGCTTTAAGTCGGATCTCGTCCCCGCTGCGCTCGTGGTTAAACGCTATCTGAGTGCTGGACAGCGGACCATCGACGAATTCGATGCCAACCTCGCCGCTACAGAACAGAAGCTTGATGAGCTGCGAGAGGAGCACGGAGGCGAGGAAGGCCTGCTCGTCGAAGTCATCGAGGGCGAAGGTGACAAGCGGAAGATCACCGCGAAGGCAATCAAGGAGCGACTCAAAGAGATCGGCAATGATCCGGACTACACCGACGAGGTAAAGGCGCTCGCCGAGTACGATGCGTTGCTCGATGCACAGGCCGACACGAAAGCCAAACTTAAGGCCGCTCAGAAGGACCTGAACTCCAAGTTGCACGCGAAATATCCGAAGCTTACCGAAGACGAGATCAGGACGCTCGTCGTGCGCCACAAGTGGCTCGCCGCGCTGGCTGCCGTCGTGCAGGGGGAGCTGGATCGCGTCTCCCAAACCCTCACCGGCCGCATTCGGCAGTTGGCCGAGCGCTACGCCACGCCTTTGCCAAAAATTACCGAGGAAATGGCCGCCCTGGTCGCGCGAGTGGATGACCACCTGCGAAGAATGGGGGCAGTATGGAACTGAGGGCAGGCTACAAAGAGACTACGGTGGGGGTCATTCCGAAAGAATGGCGTGTAACACGTCTTGGGGACGTCGCCAGGATTACCGATGGCACGCATCAGACGCCGAGGTATGTGCCAGTAGG
>JBAVDD010000280.1:0-15757 GCA_049587035.1 Acidobacteriaceae bacterium
GTTGTTGCCTTTGCGCGAAGCGCCTCTCGCCCTCCGCGCAGGAGCTATTCGGCGGCCATCTCTTCCTGTTCGCCTTCCATGCGCATCTGTTCCAACTCGCGCTCCTCGGCCTCGATCGCCGCGGTAACCTCCTGCTGGACCTGCGCCGCCGCCTCTTCCAGCTCCGGAGAGAGCTGAACGTTGCGGTAGTAAGACATGCCAGTGCCGGCCGGAATCAAGCGTCCGACGATGACGTTCTCCTTCAGGCCGCGCAGCGTATCCACAGAGCCATTGATCGAAGCCTCTGTAAGCACACGCGTGGTCTCCTGGAAGCTCGCCGCCGAGATGAAGCTATCGGTAGAGAGCGACGCCTTCGTGATGCCCAGCAGCAGCGGACGTCCGATGGCCGGACGGCCACCCTCCATCAGCACCCGCTGGTTCTCAGCGTTGAACCGGAAGCGGTCGATCTGCTGCTCGAGCAGGAAGTTGGTGTCGCCAACCTCTTCGACCTTCACCCAGCGCAGCATCTGCCGCACAATCGTCTCGATGTGCTTGTCCGAAATCGACACGCCCTGCAGACGATAGACCTCCTGGATCTCGTTCACCAGGTACTGCTGCAGCTCGCGCTCGCCCAGCACCTCAAGGATGTCGTGCGGATTACGCGGTCCGTCGATCAGTGCATCACCAGCGCGCAAACGCTCGCCTTCCTGCACGTTCACGTACACACCGCGAGGAACGCTGTACTCCTCTTCCTGGCCGTTGTCCGCAGTCACGTACACCTTGCGCTGACCCTTGCTGACGTCGCCAAACCGCACCACGCCATCGATCTTCGAGATGATCGCCGGATCACGCGTCTTGCGCGCCTCAAACAACTCAACCACGCGTGGCAGACCGCCCGTGATGTCCTTCGTGCGGGTCGTCTCACGCGGAATCTTCGCGAGAATATCGCCCGGGAAGACCTCGTCGCCATCCTGCACCATCAAGTGAGCGCGCGACGGCATCAGGTACCGCTTGGTGCCGCCCTTCGAGCTCTTGATGATGATCGCCGGCTGGCGCTTCTCATCCGACGAGTCGCCAACGACCAGGCGCGACAGGCCAGTGACCTCGTCGATCTCCTCGTTCAGCGTCAAGCCTTCCTGCAGGTCCTTGAACTGCACCGTTCCCGCAATCTCCGTAAGGATCGAGAACGTATACGGGTCCCACTCGCCGATCACGTCGCCAAGCTTGACCTCCTGCCCATCTTCCACGCGCAGTTTCGCGCCATAGACAATGGCATAACGCTCCTTCTCGCGACCCTTAGCGTCAATCACCGCGATCGAGCCATTCCGGTTGAACGCCACCAGTCCGCCCTCCTTCGAGCGCACCGTGACCAGGTTGATGAAATGTATCTTACCCGCGTTTTTAGCTTCCAGGTGCGAAGCATCCTGCACACGCGAAGCCGTCCCGCCGATGTGGAAGGTACGCATCGTGAGCTGCGTTCCAGGCTCGCCGATGGACTGCGCCGCAATCACACCCACAGCCTCGCCCATCTCAACCATCTTGCCCGAGCCCAGGTTACGGCCGTAGCAAAGAATGCAGCATCCGCGCTTCGACTCGCACGTCAGCACCGAGCGAATCTTCACCCGCTCAATACCCGCGGCCTGCACAGCGCTCGCTTTCTCCTCGTCGATCTCTTCATTGATATCGACGATCAGCTTGCCCTCGAAGTCCTTCAGCTTCTCCAACGACACGCGGCCAATGATACGGTCGCGCAACGGCTCGATGGTCTCGCCAGCTTCGATGATCGGCGTCACATAGATGCCCTCAACCGTGCCGCAATCGAGCTCGGAGATAATGACATCCTGCGCCACGTCAACCAGGCGACGCGTCAGGTAACCAGAGTCGGCAGTCTTCAACGCCGTATCCGCCAGGCCCTTACGCGCACCGTGCGTCGAGATGAAGTACTGCAGCACCGTAAGACCCTCACGGAAGTTCGCCGTGATCGGTGTCTCGATGATCTCGCCGCTCGGCTTCGCCATCAAACCGCGCATACCGCTCAGCTGACGAATCTGCTGCTTCGAACCACGCGCACCAGAATCGGCCATGATGTAGATCGGGTTCATGGCTCCTTCCTTGTCCGCGCGCTTCATGTTGTTGAACATCTCATCGGCCACGCGCTCCGTAACGCCAGACCACATCTGCGTCACTTTATTCGAGCGCTCCAGGTTGGTGATCGAGCCATCCAGGTACTGCTGCTGCATCGCAA
Organism: Acidobacteriaceae bacterium; assembly: GCA_049587035.1. Taxonomy (GTDB): domain Bacteria; phylum Acidobacteriota; class Terriglobia; order Terriglobales; family Acidobacteriaceae; genus Granulicella. The sequence continues at coordinate 2,225 of JBAVDD010000280.1, forward strand.
TAACCTGCTTCTCAGCGTCATGCACCAGGGTGTACTTCGAATCCGGAATGACCATGTCATCCAGGCCAACCGACAGACCCGAGCGCGTCGCATACTGGAAGCCGAGCTCCTTGATCTTGTCCAGCGAATGAACAGTTATCTCAAGCCCAAGATTCAGATAGAGGTAGTTGATCAGCTGACCGATACCCTTCTTCTTCATCAGGCCATTCACATACGGCATGCCCTCGGGCAACGCGTCGTTTAGAATCGCGCGTCCCACCGTCGTGTTGATGAACTGCTTGTGGAACTCCACCGCTTCTGTGTGCAGGATGTCCTGATCGTCATACGCAACGGTCATGTCCAGCACCGGCCCGGTGTAGCGCAGACGGATCGGCGTAAGCGTCTCCACCTGCTTGGCCTCAAGCGCCATCAGCACTTCCTCGATGTTCGCGAACACGCGGCCTTCACCCTTCGCGCCAATCTTCGACTTGGTCAGGTAATACAGACCAAGCACCAGATCCTGCGTCGGCACCGTGATCGGATGACCGCTAGCCGGCGAAAGAATGTTGTGCGAAGCCAGCATCAGCACCGACGCTTCAATCTGCGCCTCTGGGCTCAGCGGAATATGCACCGCCATCTGATCGCCGTCGAAGTCAGCGTTGAACGCCGTGCAGACCAGCGGATGAATCTTGATGGCCTTGCCTTCCACCAACACCGGCTCAAACGCCTGGATACCCAGACGATGCAGCGTAGGCGCGCGGTTCAGCAGCACCGGATGGTCCTTGATGACCTCTTCCAGAATGTCCCATACGATCGAATCCTGCTGCTCCACCATCTCCTTGGCCTGCTTGATGGTTGTGCAGTGCCCGGTCTGTTCCAGACGGTGATAGATGAACGGCTTGAACAACTCAAGCGCCATCTTCTTCGGCAGGCCGCACTGATGCAGCTTCAGTTCCGGACCCACCACGATCACCGAACGTCCCGAATAATCAACGCGCTTGCCGAGCAGGTTCTGACGGAACCGGCCCTGCTTGCCCTTCAACGTATCCGAGAGTGACTTCAGCGGACGGTTGTTCGCACCACGCAGCACGCGGCCACGGCGGCCGTTATCGAACAACGCATCCACAGCCTCCTGCAGCATGCGCTTCTCATTGCGCACGATGACCTCAGGAGCATGCAGGTCCATCAGCTTCTTCAAACGGTTGTTGCGGTTGATCACGCGGCGATACAGATCGTTCAGATCCGAAGTCGCAAAGCGTCCACCATCCAGCGGCACCAACGGGCGCAGCTCAGGCGGGATCACCGGAATCACATCCAGGATCATCCACTGAGGCTTGTTGTCCGAGCGGCGGAAGGCCTCAACAACCTTCAGGCGCTTCGCATACTTCAGCTTCTTCTGCAGCGAGGTCTCGGTCTTCATGCGCTCGCGCATCTCAATCGCGAGTTCGTTCACCTCAACGCGCTTCAGCAGTTCCTTGATCGCCTCAGCGCCCATCATGGCCTTGAAGCCAGACGGACGATACTGCTGGTCGAGTTCGCGGAAGCGATTCTCGTCCTTGATGACCTCGCGCTCCTTCACCGGCGCATCGCCTGGATCGACGACAACATAGCTCTCGAAGTACAGGACTGCCTCAAGCTCGCGCAGCGAGATGTCCAGCAAGTGGCCAATGCGCGAAGGCAGGCCCTTGAAGAACCAAACATGCGAGCAAGGTGAAGCCAGCTCGATATGGCCCAGGCGCTCGCGCCGAACCTTCGACAGCGTAACTTCAACGCCGCACTTGTCGCAGATCACGCCGCGGTGCTTCATGCGCTTGTACTTGCCGCACAGGCACTCCCAATCGGTGATCGGTCCAAAAATCCGCGCGCAGAACAACCCATCGCGTTCCGGCTTGAACGTGCGGTAGTTGATCGTCTCCGGCTTGGTGACCTCACCATGCGACCACGAACGGATCTTCTCCGGCGACGCAAGCTGAATCTTGATCGAGTCAAAGTCCGTAATCGGACTCGTTGTTTCAAAAGGGCTGGAGCGGAACATATTTTTCTCTCCGTAATTCATTGGCGCAGTGCTTAGCTCGATACCAACTTTGTACTTCACTCTTCAACTTCAAGAGCCTGTGTTGCGAGCTTCGCTGCTGTTTTCTACGTCTCAATTACTTTCGCAATGAACCAATCTTCCGGCCTCACCACGTCCATCTCATCTCGCCTCTGCCGCCGGCTCCTGCCATTACACAAGCCCGGAGCCAGCTAGCAGCGGCGATTTACCTCAAGCACTAATCAGCGACAGCCAGCTCCGGCAGCGGCACAACCTCTTCCGCCGCCGCCGTCTTCTTCACCAGCTCTACATCCAGGCAAAGCGACTGCAACTCGCGGATAAGAACGTTGAACGACTCCGGAACACCCGGCTCGATCGCCGCCTCGCCCTTGACGATGGCCTCGTAGATCTTCGTACGGCCATAAACGTCATCGGACTTCGCCGTCAGCAGCTCCTGCAGGATGTAAGCAGCGCCATAAGCCTCCAGCGCCCACACTTCCATCTCACCGAAGCGCTGTCCGCCGAACTGCGCCTTACCACCCAGCGGCTGCTGCGTGATCAGCGAGTACGGTCCGATCGAGCGTGCGTGGATCTTGTCATCCACAAGGTGGCTCAGCTTCAGCATGTAGATGTAGCCGACCGTCACAGGCTGTTCGAACTGCTCGCCCGTCATGCCGTCGAACATCGGGCTCTTACCCGAACTCGGCAGACCAGCCGCAGCCAGCAGCGCCTTGATCTCGCTCTCCTTGGCGCCGTCGAACACCGCCGTGCCAAACCAGATGCCGCGCTTCATCCCCGCCGCAACGCGCATCGTTTGCTCGTCGTCGAGTGCCAGCAACTGGTTCAACGCCGCCGTATTCTTGAACGCTTCCTTGAAGATCTCCTTCACTTCGCTGGCCTTCTCATGCTGCTCAGCAAGTGCGGCAACCTTCGCGCCGAGCTCATGTGCAGCCCAGCCAAGATGCGTCTCCAGAATTTGCCCGACGTTCATACGCGAAGGCACACCGAGCGGATTGAGCACGATCTCCACGGGAGTTCCATCGGGCAGATACGGCATATCTTCCTCAGGAAGAATGCGCGCAATCACACCCTTGTTACCGTGGCGTCCGGCCATCTTATCGCCAACCGACAGCTTGCGCTTCATCGCGATGTACACCTTCACCATCTTGATGACGCCAGGCGAAAGTTCATCGCCCTTCTGCATCTTGCCGATCTTCTCGTTGGTGATCTTGCGCAGCACATCGATCTGGCGCGAAGTCATCTCCTCGATCTCGTCGATCTGCTCATTCACGCGCGGGTCCTTGTCAGCGTAGCGAATACGCTTCAGGTTGCGCGTCGAGATCAGCTCGATGATGTCGCGGTTCAGAATGTCGCCCTTGGTCAGCAGCTTCTTGTTGGTCCGCTCGTCATGCAGATCGGCGAGCACCTCCTTCTCGCCCAGAATGTTCTCCAGCCGCTTCAGACGCTCATCGGTGAGAATTCGAATCTCATCGGCGAGGTTCCGCTCCAGCTTCTCGATCATCTCCTGCTCGATCTGCAACGCACGCTGATCCTTCTCCTGACCCTTGCGCGAGAAGATGCGAACATCCACAACCGTGCCTTCAATGCCCGGAGGGCACGTCAGACTCGCGTCGCGCACATCGCCGGCCTTCTCGCCGAAGATTGCGCGCAGCAGCTTTTCTTCCGGAGTCAACTGGGTCTCGCCCTTCGGCGTTACCTTGCCAACCAGGATGTCGTTGTGCCCGATCTTCGCTCCGATGCGAATGATGCCCGACTCGTCGAGGTCACGCAAAGCGTGCTCGGAGACGTTCGGAATATCACGCGTGATCTCTTCCGGTCCCAGCTTCGTATCGCGCGCTTCAATCTCGAACTCCTCGATATGGATCGAGGTGTAGTAGTCCTCGCGGACCAGCTTCTCCGAGATCAGAATCGCGTCCTCAAAGTTGTAACCGCGCCACGGCATGAAGGCCACCAGCACGTTGCGGCCAAGCCCAAGCTCGCCCTGCTCCGTGCATGGTCCGTCCGCGATCACCTGGCCCTTGAGCACCCGGTCACCTCTGCGCACCACCGGCTTCTGGTTGATGCACGTGTTCTGGTTCGAGCGCTTGAACTTGGTCAGCTGATAAATATCCGAACCAACCTCACGCGACAACTGCGTCGGATGATGCTCACCCTCCACGCGCACGATAATGCGCTCGGAATCAACCGAGTCCACAATGCCGTTACGCTTGGCCAGGATCACAGCGCCCGAATCGCGCGCCGTAACACCTTCCATGCCGGTTCCAACAAACGGAGCCTCGGCAACGAGAAGGGGAACAGACTGACGCTGCATGTTCGCACCCATCAGCGCGCGATTCGCATCGTCGTGCTCCAGGAACGGCACCAGCGAAGCCGCAACCGACACCAGCTGCTTCGGGCTCACGTCGACATAATCGACCTCGGCCTTCGGCACCAGCACAAAGTTGCCGGCCTTCCGCGCATTCACCAGGTCATCAACAATGTTGAGGCTCTCGTCCAGGCTAATGTTCGCCTGCGCGATCGTGTGACGGTCCTCTTCCCACGCCGACAGATAGAAGCTGAAAGGCTCCAGGTCCATCGTGCGCTTGCCGTCCTTCTTCAGCTGCTTGTTCTGCTTCGCCGCCTCGTGAACCTCCAGCGAGTCGCCCTGGCGCAAGCCAGACTCGCCCGCATTCGTCACCGCAACATAGTCCAGCACCACGCCGTCCTTCACCTTGCGGTAAGGGCTCTCGATGAAGCCGTACTCATTGATGCGCGCAAAGCAGCTCAGCGACGAGATCAGACCAATGTTCGGACCTTCCGGCGTCTCAATCGGGCAGATGCGGCCGTAGTGCGTCGGATGCACGTCGCGCACCTCGAAGCCCGCGCGCTCACGCGACAGACCACCAGGCCCAAGGGCCGACAGGCGGCGCTTGTGCGTAATCTCGCTCAGCGGATTCGTCTGATCCATAAACTGCGACAACTGGCTCGATCCAAAGAACTCGCGGATCGCGGCCATCACCGGCTTGGCGTTGATCAGGTCGTGCGGCATCGCCGTCGACATCTCCTGATACACGCTCATCTTCTCCTTGATCGCCCGCTCCATACGCACCAGGCCAATGCGGAACTGATTCTCCATCAGCTCGCCGACCGCACGTACGCGCCGGTTCCCAAGGTGATCGATATCGTCCACCACGCCAATGTTCTTGCGCAGCTTCAATAGATAACGAATCGTCCCGTAGAAGTCCTCAGACGTCAGCGTGCGCTTGTCGAGCCCGCTGGGGTCCTGGTTCTCATACAGCTTGATGTTGAACTTCAGCCGGCCCACACGCGAAAAGTCATACTTGCGCGGATCGAAGAACATGCCCTCGAACAAAGCCGTCGCCGTATCTAGCGTCGGTGGGTCACCCGGACGCAGTTTGCGATAAATCTCAATCAGCGCCTCTTCCGGCTTGCGCACCGAGTCACGCCGCAGCGTGTTCGAGATGATGTTGCCCACATCATCGCGCTCCGGGAAGAACACCTGCAGATTCGTCACGCCAGACTGGATGATCTTGTGCAGCTTGTCCGCCGTCAACTCCGCATTGGCCTCATACAGCAGCTCGCCAGTGTTCATGTCCACAACGTCAGCGGCAATCATCGCACCATCGAACTCGCTGGACTCAACCTCAACCTGCGCAATGCCCGAAGCCCGCACATGCTTGATCGACGACAGGCCAATCTTCTTGCCCGCGCCCACCAGCTCTTCCTTCTTGCTTCCGTGCAGCGCAACGGCCGAACGTGTTCCAACCAGGTGCGTCGGCGTCTCTTCCGGCGTCACCGCCCAGAACAGCTTGCCGTCCTTCACCGTGATCGTATCCACCACGTAGAACGTCTTCAGGATCTCTTCATCCGTGCGCAACCCGAGCGCCCGCAAAAAGATCGTGCCCAAAAACTTGCGCTTGCGATCGATGCGCACATACAGCGTGTTCTTCTGGTCGTATTCAAACTCCACCCACGAGCCGCGGTACGGAATGATCTTGCCAAGGAAGTAGGTGCGGTTGTTGGCCGTCTCAAAGAACACACCAGGCGAACGGTGCAGCTGCGAAACGATCACGCGCTCCGTGCCGTTCACAATGAACGTGCCATTGGCCGACATCAACGGAATATCGCCAAAGAAGACTTCCTGCTCCTTCATATCGCGCAGGGTCTTCACACCCGTCTCCGGGTCCTTGTCAAAGATCTTCAGCCGGATCGTAACCTTCAGCGGCGCGGAGTACGTCATCCCGCGCTCCTCGCACTCGGCCTGGTCGTACTTGAGCTGGAGACCCACAGGATCTCCGCATTTCGTGCAGAAGTCAGGCGTGTTCTTGTTGTACGTGCCGCAGAACTTGCACAGTACATCGCCCGGGTGGAACGGGTCCGTGATCACCATATGGCCGCAGCTCGTACAAGCGGTGCGCAGATGGTTCAGACCCTTAAGGTAGCCGCACTTGCACTCCCAGTTGCCGATCGAATAATCGACAAACTCAAGCTCGGACACATTGCGAAAATCGGTAATCGGAAACACGGAGGTAAAGACCGACTGCAGGCCATTGTCCTCGCGCTCCCGCGGCAGCTTGTCCATCTGCAGAAAACGCTCATAGCTGCGCCGCTGCACTTCGATCAGGTTCGGAATCTGGATGCTCGTCGGGATCTTCGAGAAATCCAGTCGGGTGCGGATCGCGCGCATTTCGGTAGGGTTTGTTTTCGACATGCTCTCTCCTGTTGCTCAGCCAGCTCTTGGGGGCTGGCATTCTGCTTGGCTCGAGGCCTTCCAGAGTGTGCCCGCTTGGAGCCACTACCCCGGAAGGGAGAAGTCACCGCATCTGCGGCCCTTCTCATTAGGACTTGATGTGCGCCTGTTCCGGTGCTAACCCTCCTCGCAGGGTCAACACATGAAGCGCGTAGTACAGAAACCCCAGCGAAGCATTCTGCGGGGTGCAAACCTGGTCCCGACGAGCGATCTTCGCTCACTGGGTAAAAACTTGATCTTGCCGCCGCCCTTACACACACAAGGCGGACTGTGCTACAACAGCCCTACAGCGTAGGCCCGGACAGCATAGGTTCGGCCCGCTTCTCCAGAACCAGCGCCATAAACAGCGCCGGAGACGGCGAAAGCGCCCTGAGGGACAGTCTGCCCCGAGAGCGCGTATACGCTATTCGTAAGTGAGTTGATACAGAAACGGTGGATAATCGCCGCCCTTTGAATCCGCACGCTTCCCTGCACGCCATACGGGTTCAACGTCATGCCGCTTGTCGCACGTTTGCACCCTGCGGACCCGCCGCTCGAACCACAAGGTGGCCGGCTCCATAACCTGCTTCGCAGTGCCAGGATGAACCGGATAAAACAACTGAATCGGCCAGAATCTTAATGCGCCGGTATTTAAGCTTTCGAGCTCCGCAGAAAACATTGCGCCGAGGCAGCTGCGGCAGTCTCCCATTAGAGAGAATACCGCAGATCTGCCTCGGCTGCAACCAGAGGATATCAACAGGCCTGAACCTGCACCCCCCGTAAACTGCCGAACGCCTCGATTACTTGATCTCGACGGTCGCAACGCCATCAAACTTCTTCGCGATGGCTGCTGCATCTTCCTTCGAAATGTTCTCCTTCAAGGGCTTCGGCGCGCCGTCAACCAGGTCCTTGGCTTCCTTCAGCCCAAGAGCGGTCACTTCGCGTACAGCCTTGATGGTGTTGATCTTGTTCGCGCCGGCATCCTTCAGGATGACGGTGAACTCGGTCTTCTCTTCCGCCGCAGGTGCAGCAGCCGCGCCGCCGCCCGCAGGTGCCGCTGCAACCGCAGCCGCAGCCGAAACGCCAAGGCGCTCCTCGAGCTTCTTCACCAACTCCGCAGCCTCAAGCAGGCTGAGGCTAACAATCTGATCTTCCAACTGCTGAATGTCTGCCATGTTCTTCTCCGTGTACTTCTAAATTTCAAAACTCTTGTATTGCAAACTACTGATTCAACTCACCTAAGGCCCTCTTCCGCCTCAGGCTGCCGCATCTTCCGAGGGTTTCCGTTGCGCCCAGACTGCGCACCCGCCGAAGACTACAGCGAAACTTGTTTACGCCTCAGGCTCGGTCGAAGCCGCTTCACCAGCCTGCGTCGCCGTGCCATTCTCCGGCTGCGCCGCGCCCGAAGGCTGCTCGCCCGCCGCCGACTCCTCGACGTGTGCCACAGCAACCTCGGCCACCGAAGCCTCCGCAGCAGCTTCTGCCACCGGAGCTTCTACTGCCGGAGCTTCTGCCGCCTTTGCCGGAGCGCCAAACTTGCCCTGCTCCGCAGCCATATTCACAACCACCGCCAGATTGCGACCGGTAGCATTGATCACCGTAGCCAAACGCTGCGCCGGCGACTGGATCAGGAATAGCAGCTTCGAGAACAGCTCTTCCTTGCCCGGCAGTTTAGCCAGCGAGTCAATCTCCTGGACCGTAATCACCTTGCCGTCAACAATACCCAGCTTGAAGGTGTACTCCGCGTTGTCCTTCACCCAGGTAGACAGCGCCTTAGCCAGCGCAACGGGATCGCCCGACGTATACGCAACCGAGTTCACGCCCTTCAGACCCTGCAGCGCCGCCTCAACCTTGGTGCCCTCGCTGGACTTCGCAGCCAGCTTGTTCTTCACCACGTGATAGCTGCCGCCCGCCGCGCGAATCACCTTGCGCAGCTCAAAGTCCTTCGAGGCCGTCAGCCCCTTGAACGTCCCAATGATGGCCGAGCTCGAGCTCTCCAGCTCGGTCGCCAGCATTTTTACCTTCTCGTTCTTCTTCGCCTTGGTCAATGCCATAAAAACAGCCTCTAGCTTCTAGCTCTTAGCTTCTAGCTCATTTTGTGCGCTGCGAACATCCATCCCGCAAGCGCGAATCTTCTTACAACCGCGGTCTTTAGCTAAAAGCCAGAAGCTAAAAGCTAAAAGCCGTCGTTACGACTTAGCCGCAATCTCCGCAACAGCCGCCTCAAGCTCAATGCCAGGGCCCATCGTCGAGCTCAGCACAATCCGCTTGATGTACTTGCCCTTGGCAGCCGAAGGCTTAGCCTTCACCACCGACGAGATCACCGTCATCGCATTCGCCTGCAGCTTCTCAGCGCTAAACGACAGCTTGCCAACCGGCACATGCACCAGCGCCGTCTTGTCAGCGCGGAACTCAACCTTACCGGCCTTGATCTCGGCGATAGTCGCGGCCACATCGGTCGTCACCGTACCCGTCTTCGGGTTCGGCATCAAGCCGCGCGGTCCCAGAACCTTACCCAAACGTCCAACCGAACGCATCATGTCCGGAGTAGCAATCAGGGCATCAAAGTCAGTCCAGCCCTCTTTCTGGATCTTCTCGACCAGTTCCTCGCCGCCAAAGAACTCAGCGCCGGCAGCCTCAGCCTCTTTCACCTTATCGCCCGAAGCGATAACAGCCACAACCTTCGACTTACCGCCCAACCCATGAGGCAGAACAACCGTCCCGCGGACCATCTGGTCAGCATGCCGAGTATCCACACCCAGCCGCATGGTCAAATCGACAGTCTCGTCGAACTTGGCATACTTCGCCTTCTGCAGCAGCGGGATCGCATCACCGATCGCATAAGGACGCGGCTCCACAAGCGCGCGCGCCTTCGTAATATTCTTGGATAGTTTCTTTGCCATGATTCCCTCGTCTCCCACCCCACAAGCACAAATCCGCAAGGGCGTGGTCCCGACAAGTCTGCATAGGAGTGCAGACAACCTTCTAAGTATGCCGGATTTTGAGAAAAGCGTCAACCACTACCAAACGTTTGGCAGTGCCACAGTTTGCCCTTGCCTTTGCCTTTCTGGTTGTCATTCCGCAGCGCAACGGAGGAATCTGCTGTTCGCTCGCCCAGCCACCTCGTCAAATCAAGACGCTACCGAACTCTTATATGTAGTGTCCTGATTTGGTTTTAGGGCTATGTCTGCCGGTTATCGTTTTTGTCGCCGCGTTCTACCCAGTGACCGAAAATGCTTCCGTCAGCCAATCGCTGACTGTCAATCCACCATACATAATGAAACGCAGTTTCCCCCCGATCTTGATCGGAAAGCAAATCTTGGTATTTTATGACACCGTGAAAATGAATAAACTTCTTGCGATCGTTGATGTCTTCCCAAGGAAAACGCACCTCCGAAATCGCGTATCTAGTAACGCCATCGGCGGTCGCAGGGAACAGGGAGTCAAGATTCATTCCAAAGTTAGAGCCACTGAAGGTGCTCCGCTCACCCGTACATTGTTCAGATGTGTCAGCTATATCAACGATGGCGTATGCATAGACGATTCGCGCCGCTACAAGGCCACGGTTGAAGACCTTATATCTGACAACATCGTATGGAGGCGGAGGGAGATCAACTTGAACAGGCGCCGGGATTTCCATCGCCTCTACCTGAATTACCGCCCGCTCCTTGGCGATCTGCATGTCCATCTGCTGCTTCATCAAGTCGGCTTGCTTGTTGATAGCTTGCAAGGTTTGCTGCATTGCGACACGTTGGCGACGCATCTCTACAACTTGACGTTTTACAAACAATACTGTGCACACGCCAACAACAACTCCGCAAATGCCTACAGCGACAAGTAGTAAGTTGGCGTCATAGGCGATCCAGTCATATCTGTCGCGAGTTACTAACCAAATGGTCGCAAGCGCACCCATGCCCTAACCCCAGATTCTCCCCAACTCCAACACAAACCCCGCCACCGGACCATCCCCCTCGACCGCGCTCCCACCCTCCAGCACCTCAGCCTCGCGCCCCGGACGATAAACCTCCACCGCCTTCCGCGACGGATCGACCAGCCAAGCCAGCTCCGCGCCATTCGCCAGCCACATCCCCATCTTGGCCTGCAACTCCGCCAGCCGGTCGCTCTCCGACCGCACCTCAATCACGAACTCCGGGCAGAGCGGCGCAAACCCCTTCCGCTCAGCCTCGGTCAACGCATTCCACCGCGCCCAGCTAACCCAATGCGCATCCGCCGCCCGAACAGACCCATCCGGCAGATGAAACCCGGCATTCGAACCGAACACCTTCCCACGACCATCACACCGCGCCCATATATTCAGTTCGGTGGCAACATCGGTTTCAATCCCACCGCCCTCCGACCCACTCGGTGACATCACAATCAGCTCTCCATTCGCCTCGCGCTCCACCCGCAGCAACTCATTCTCCGCGCAGAACCGCATCAGCTCCTCGTCCGTCATCGGACGCTCAAACCGGAGCCGCACCGGAAGTTCGAGATTCGACAAGGCAAACGCCATACCCAGAGTGTACGACGAAAATCCTCCCGGAAAATTCTTGACACGCCCCCAAATCCCGCCTACTCTCATCTCCATCGAGGCGAAGAAATGGCGAAAACAAAACCCACCCTCAGCACCCTATTCCCCATCCTCAACCCCCACCCCGGCCCGCGCCTCCTCGGCATTGCCCGCCTCGCCGCCCAGTCCACCCACGCCGACGACGGCCACCTCATCGACTTCCGCTCCCTCCAACCCCGCACCATCCTCAACAGCTCCGTCTCCAAGCGAAACCTCCGCCACACCTGGTCCATCAACCCCTTCCGCGGCTGCGAGTTCGGCTGCAAGTACTGCTTCGCCCGCTACACCCACGAGTTCCTCCAGCCCGCCCCCATCACCACCCCGCCGAAGGGCACCTACGACATCCCCCAGCAACCCTGGGCCCTGGCCTTCGAGCACGAGATCTACCTCAAGGAAAACGCCGCCTGGCTCCTCGAACAGGAACTCCGGCAACTAGCCCCACGCATCGCCGAAAACCACGAAGAGATCGCCATCGGAACCGCCACCGACCCCTACCAACCCATCGAACGCCGCGTAGGCATCACGCGCTCCATCCTCGAAGTCTTCGTCCGCCACCAGGGCCTGCGCATCGGCATCATCACCAAGTCCTCGCTCATCACCCGCGACATCGACCTCCTCCAGCAGATCGCCGCCCACAACAAACTAGCCATCCACATCACCATCACCACCACCGACGCCGCGCTAGCCCGCAAGCTAGAACCCCGAGCCCCCCGCCCCGACCTCCGTTTCGCCGCCCTCCGCAAGCTCTGCACCGCGGGCTTAAACGCGGGCGTCCTCTGCTCCCCCCTCCTCCCCGGCATCAACGACAGCGTCGCCTCCATCGAAGCCGTAGCCACCCGCGCCGCCGCCGCCGGAGCCTGCTTCCTCGGAGCCAACCCTCTCTTCTTGAAATCGTGCTCGCGTCCTACCTGGCTGAGCTTTGTTCACGAGCACGCACCCCACCTCATCGACGACTACACCCGCCGTTACGCCACCGCCGACTTCGTCGACGCCACCTACCGCAATCGCATGTCCAGCATCACCCGCCAACTCTGCCGCAAGCACCACCTCGGCGAGCGCAACGCCGACTCCCCCATGGCCCGCGACACCTACATCCCCCAACCCCTACCCCCAAAATCCCCAACCCGAAAACCACCCACCAGCATCCGCCCCACCACCCCACAGCCCAGCCTCTTCGCCACCCGCTAGCGATACACCAACCGCGCCGTAGCCCACGCCGCATAAGCCAACCACGCACACAACGGCACCAGCCAGGCACCAGCCGCGCGCACTCTTCGAAACCCATACACCGCAACCGGCACGGCCACCACGAGCGTCAAAACATTCCCCACCAACCCATCAAACAAATTACTGAACCCGGCCGTATAAAGCGGATACAGCAAGCAAAGAAACGCCAGCAAACTAACCCACTCCACCCGCCGCACATTCACATCACCACGCGTCACCGCCGCACGCAGCAGCAACCATCGGGCAATCCCCATCCCAGCAAACAGCACCAACCAGATCGCCCCCACCACCCATCCCGGCGGAAGCCCAGTCTGCGGCCCGCTCGATCTCTCCCAACCCAACCCAAAGATCAAGCCATTCAACACCAGCGGCAACCCCACAAACAGCACCATGTTCCCAGCCAACCCTGTCAGCACCGCCCCCCGGTCCGCACCACGCTCACCCTGAATAAACTCTCCCATCTTCATAAGACGCGAACCCGCCAACTCACGCCTACCCCAACAGCGCCTCAATCTCCGCCCGCCGCGGCATCGACGGCGCTGTTCCCGCCCGCGTCACCGAAATCCCCGCCGTCGCACACCCAAACCTCGCGGCCTCCAGCACCGAGCGCCCCTCCCCCAGCGCCGCCGAAAACCCACCACAAAACGCATCGCCAGCCCCGGTAGTCTCCACCACCGCCCCCGCATCGAACGCCTCCACCATCACCGCCTCCGAACCCTCCGCACAAACCAGCGCCCCCTGCGCCCCCAGCGTCACAATCACGCACCGCGCACCGCGCCGCAACAACTCCCGCCCCGCCGCCTCCGCCTGAGCCTTGCTCTCCACCGGCAACCCAGTAAGCAACGCCGCCTCACTCTCATTCGGAATCAAAAAATCCGCCAACCCCAAAACCTCATCGCTCAACGCCTGCGCCGGAGCCGGATTCAAAATCGTAACCACCCCCGCCTCCCGAGCCAGCCTCAACCCGCGCTCCAC
>JBAVDD010000281.1:0-5734 GCA_049587035.1 Acidobacteriaceae bacterium
GATGCGGATCGCCATACCCCACCGGCCACCAAAGCTGCGGCTCTTTCATCTGCAACGCCGCATAAGCCGACGGATCAAACTTCGCCACCGTAGTCGCATTACTCGGCACGCTAACCTGCTGTGTCACCTCTACCGCGCCAAACTTAAAATGCAGCGTTCCGGTCATCGCGATCGCTCGATGATTCACCAGATTCACCGCCACGCTAATATCCGCGGTTGACGTATCCGGCAGCGGCAGCGACGCCGAAACCAACGGCTCATCCAACGTCACCGCGCCAGTAGTCGCGAGCGTCACAGCCCCCCAAATCCCAGTATTCCGCCCGCGAATCGTAGGAATCCAATCCCACCCGATCGACGCATGGTACGTAGGATTATCCGCCCCCAACGCCCCACCATTCCGCCCCGGCGTCTCCAGCGTCTTCTGCTTTGTGCTTCCGGGCGTAGCGTTCTTCTCAATCAAAACCGCCAGCGCATTCTTCTCGCCCACGCGCAGCTTGCCCGTCACATCGAACCGCCCGCGCATAAACCCGCCGTCGATCCTACCCAGCAACTCTCCATTCAGAAAGATCTGCGCCTTCCAATTAATCCCCGCAAAATCCAGCCAGACGATATCCCCACCCTTTACAGCCGGCGCATCAAACTCCGTCCGATACCAGAAGTCCGAACAAAAATAAGAGTCCGAAATATACAACTGGTTCTGACCAAAGTTCGGATCAGCAATCACTCCCGCGTTGAAGTAAGAAGTCAGCACCGTCCCCGGCACAGTAGCCACCACCCACGACGCATCCCGAAACCCAACGCGCGAAATCGCCGCGCCATCACCAGCGACAGCGCTACTTCGCTCCACGCGCCAAGCGTCACCCGCCAACTGCAGCCGCCCATCCGAGCCCATCGCCGCAGCCTGTGCCGCGACAGCCACCAACCCACCGCGCCCCCAAACCTCCATCTCGCTAAGGATGTATCCATACTGCGAAGTAGGCCGCGTCATCAACACGCGCACAAACCGCGCATGCACAGGAGCCGCCAGCCGAATCTCATCCACCTGCCCAGAGCCCGCGCCCAACCGATGCACATCGGTCCACCGCACCTCATCATCCGAGACCTGCACCTTCCCCTCAGCCGCGCGCGCAATCCAGTAAAGCCCCACGCGGTCAATTGCGCATCGCGCGCCCAAATCCACCGACACCCACTCCTCGCCCGACCCCGCACTCATCCACGCGCTCGTAAACTCGTAAGGCCCGCCAATCTCCACCCGTGCGTCGCCGCGATAGAACTCCACTTGGCCAAACATCCACGGAATCGTCTGCGTATCGTCCGGATGATTCAGCCGCTCGCACGTCACGCGATAAATCCTGCTCTCGCAAGTCCGGCTCAACTCCACCGACGGATAGAACAGATTGCGCCCCCGTACCAAATCCGGCGGATAGTTCTCCGCCGAGATCGCCTCCAGAGCATTCGCCGCTCCCACCTCCTCCCACACGCGCGCGTCCTCGCTCACGGAAACGGAAACCCGCAGGTCCTTCACCGCCAGGTAATCCGGAAGCGCAACGAACGCCCTCACCCTGTCCACCACCGGCGCACGCTCGCCGCCGGCCACCTGCACCTCCACCGAAACCTTCGCTCCCGAAAGATTCTCGCCAACAGGTGGGAAGTGGTCGAGCACAATCTCTCTATCCTGCTTCGAGAGCACCCCATTTGCGCTCGTCGAAACCGCAACCCACCGCGGCAGCCGCGTTTCCTTGATCCCATCTGTCACCAGCTGCGCCGTCAAGTTGTAGTCGTAGCTGCTGGAGTGCTTCGCCGGCCGCCGCAACGCCAGATTTCTGTACGTCGTCGCATCCACCTTCATCCCCGGCGAAAACACCTCCGCCGCCACACCCGGATACACCCCCAAGCCCCGCGTAAACTCCCCCGCAGCCACGCCCACGCCACGCCCCGCACCATCAACAGCAGCATCGCCCGCCGTCGCCGGAGCCGGAACTGGAACCGTAGCCGCCATCGCTGGCAGCCCTGGCAGCGCCGCCTCACCTGCTGCAATCATCGAGCTCTTCAAAAACGTTCGCCGGGAAAAGGGCATCGTTATCCTCTCGCAATCTCTGGTTTGTTTTCAGCGTCTTTACCGAAGCGAAAGCAGCCGCCTCAACATACTATCCGGATACGATCCGGCAGCCCCCCTTGCCACCGCACCATGCCTCCCAGTACGATCCCTGCGTTCGATATTTCGCTGGCTCTGCGTCACCGAAAATCCTGAGCCAGGGTGGAGAGACCTTCATGAAACAGTCCTTCAGCATCGGTATCGGGGGTGCGGCCGGTCAGGGTGTAGCCACTCCCGGCGACATCTTCGCCAGGATCTTCAGCCGTCGTGGCCTCCATCTCAACGCCTACAACGCCTACCAATCCATCATCCGCGGCGGCCACACCTTCCTCACCATCCGCACCGGTACAGACAACATCCGAACCACCAACGGTCATCTCGACCTTCTTATCCCCCTCAACCAGGACACGGCCGATCGCCACCTCCGCCTCCTCACCGCCGGCGGAGCATGTCTCTACAATGCCGAGACCATCAAGCCCGGCACACCCGCCGAAGGTGTCCAGCTTTGCCCGCTCCCCGTCTCCAAACTCGCCGACATCAGCCGCAACAAGGTAGCGCAAAACACCCTGGCCATCGGCGCCGCCCTCAGCATGATGGGCGTCGGCTTCAACGCCCTCGAGAGCGTCCTTGAAGAGCAATTCCGCAAAAAAGAGCGCGCCGTCATCGACGAAAACATCACCATCGCCCGCGCCGGCTACGACTACGCCACCCAGAACTTCAAGCCCTTCACCCGCGCTCTCCCCCTCACCGACACCCGCTACGCCGTCCTCAGCGGCAACGAGGCCATGGCCATGGGAGCCGCCGCCGCCGCCTGCAAGTTCTACTGCGCCTATCCCATGAGCCCCGCCACCGGCGTCCTCCACTGGATGGCCGCGCACGCCCGCAAAGCCGGCATCATGGTTCGTCAGGTAGAAGACGAGATCGGCGTCATCAACATGGCCATCGGCGCCGCGCACGCCGGCGTTCGCGCCATGTGCGCGACGTCAGGCGGAGGATTCGCGCTCATGAGTGAGGGCCTCGGCCTCTCCGCGCAAGCCGAGATCCCCGTAGTAGTGATCGACTGCCAGCGCGCCGGCCCCTCCACCGGCGTCCCCACCAAAACCGAACAGGGCGACCTCTGGCAGATGCTGGGCGCAGCCTTCGGCGACTACCCCCGCGTCATCGCCGCCCCCCTCGACATCGCCGACTGCTTCACCCTCATCCCCGAAATCTTCAACCTAACCGACCGCTTCCAATGCCCCGGCATTGTCCTGGCAGACCTGCTCCTCTCCGAAGGCCGCCTAAGCGTAGACCCCGCTGTCTTGGACTTCAATCCACCAGTAGACCGTGGCGAGCTAATCACCACCAACGGCAACGGCTCGCACGAAAAATATCTGCGCTACAAGATCACCGAAAGCGGCGTCTCACCCCGCGTAATCCCCGGCATCCCCGGCCACACCCACGTAGTCTCCAGCGACGAGCACGACGAAGACGGCGTCCTCATCTCCGACGCCTACACCGACCACAACAAGCGTCGCGCCATGATGGAAAAGCGCATGCGCAAGATGGACGGTCTCGCCGCTTCCATCCCGCCACCCAAGCTCCTCGGCCCCGCCAACGCCGACGTAACTCTCATCGGCTGGGGCTCCACCTACGGCGTCATCGACGAAGCCATCGAGCTCCTCCGCGAGCAGGGAATCACCGCCAACCACCTACCCATCCGCTGGCTAGTCCCACTCCACGGCGAAGCTATCCTCGGCATCCTCCGCGACGCGCGCCACACCATCATCGTAGAGAACAACTTCAGCGGCCAGTTCGCCCGCTACCTCCGCAGCGAAACCAGCTTCGTACCCACCGGCAACATCCGCAAGTACGACGGCGAACCCTTCTTCCCGCAGCAGATCGCCGAAGCCGTAAAAGAACAACTAGCCGGCCAGACGCATCTCTCCATCCCCGAACACGAAGTCATGGTCTAGCCCTCACGCCTAACCGCAACCCACTCCCAGGAGAACCGAATGGCGACTGAAATCATCACTCCCAACGCAATCACCATGGCCGACCTCAAAGGCCGCGTAGAACCCGACTGGTGCCCCGGCTGCGGGGACTACGGCGTCCTCGCAGCGGTCCAGAAAGCTCTCGTCGAGCTCCAGATCCCGCAGCACGAAGTCGCCACCATCAGCGGCATCGGCTGCTCCTCCAACTTCCCCGGCTTCATCGAAACCTACGGCATGCACACCCTGCACGGCCGCTCGCTCCCTGTAGCCACCGGCGTAAAAATGGCCAACCACGCCCTAACCGTCCTAGTCACCGGCGGCGACGGCGACGGCTTTGGCATCGGCTGCGGCCACTTCGTCCACGCCATGCGCCGCAACGTCGACCTCACCTACATGGTCATGGACAATCAGATCTACGGCCTCACCACCGGCCAAACCAGCCCCACGAGTCGCCTCGGTGCGAAAACCAAAACCACACCCTTCGGCAACGTAGAGCGCCCCGTCAACCCCATCTCCCTGGCACTCTCTGCCGGCGCAACCTTCGTAGCCCGCGGATTTTCGGCAGACCAGAAGCATCTCACCGAGCTCATCAAGCGTGCCATCCAGCACCAGGGCTTCTCCTTCCTCGACATCTTCAGCCCCTGCGTAACCTACAACCACGACAACACCGTCCAGTGGTTCCGCCCGCGCGTCAAGCGCCTCGAAGACAACCCCGACTACGACCCCACCGACTTCAACGCCGCCATGGAAAAGGCCCAGATCTGGGGCGACGAAATCCCCATAGGCCGCTTCTACGAGCGCACCGACCTGCCCACCCTCAACGAGCTTGAACCAGTCCTCGAAGACCACGGCCCGCTAGTCCACCAGCCTAACCGTATCCCCCCAGATACCGCGCGAGCCTTCGTCGAAGAACTCATGTGAGAAGCTGCTGGACGGACTAAGCCCGTCCAGCAAACTCCCCAGTCTCCGTCGCAACCTTTACCTTCTCGCCCTCTTTGATAAACAGCGGCACCTTGATCTCCAGCCCGGTCTCCAGCTTTGCAATCTTCGTAGCGCCGCTCGACGTATCTCCTCGCACGGCCGGCTCGGTATGCGCGATATCCAGCTCCACAAAGATCGGCAACTGCACCCCAATCGGATTCCCGTTGTACTTGTGCACCTGCAGCGCAGTCCCGTCGATCAGATAATCCAGCGCATCGCCCAGCATCTCGCCACTCAAAGACAGCGTCTCAAAACTTTCCTGATCCAGAAAATAAGACCCATCGTTGTCCGTATACAGAAACGTAGCCGGAACCAGTACCAGGTCCGGCTCCTTGAACTTGTCCTGCGCCTTGAACGTCTTCTCGAACACCGCGCCAGTCAGCAGGTTGCGCATCTTCAACCGCACGAGCGTCTGCCCACCCCGCGCCGTCGGCGTGCTTATGTCCGAATCCAAACAGGCATACGGAGCATTCTCAAACTCGAACATCGTCTTCCGCTTCACATGGATCGCTTCAATCAGTGCTGCCATGAACTCCTCAGGGACATCTCCGCCATTCCATCAGCGTCACCCATATAAATCTCCTCCCAAGTATAAAACGTCTCACCCATCAACCCTCCGGTCAGACCACCAACTCGCCATCCCGACCACTCAGCCTTTCCGAAGCAGTCTTCACACTGCTAAGGT
>JBAVDD010000282.1:0-5107 GCA_049587035.1 Acidobacteriaceae bacterium
CGTCTAGCTTTGATAAAGGAAGGGGATCGCCGCACTGAAGACGCCTGGCCAAACCAAGCTGTACCACTGGTGGCCCTTCGTGCTGCTAGTCCTTGTAGGAGCCAGCCGTTGGGCAGTGGCAGCTGCCCGCCCAGAAGCTGATTCCACGCTCGTCTCCGCAGCGATCGGCTGCGCTTGGGCAGCACTTCTCTGGCTCGCACTCCTTGCTCTGCGACCCAGACCACGCATCGCGCAGCCTCAGATCTCAATCGCCGCGCGCCTGCGCTGGCTGCTCTCCGGAGCCCTGCTCTTCGGCGGTCCCGCCATCGCGCTCCTTGTTCCTGTCCGAGATCTCGACGCTGGCGGCCTCACCATCGCCTTGGCACTCACGCCCGTCGTCATTGCCATCGCCTCCAGCGCCTTGGGTACGGAGAGCTCCGAGGGCATTGCAGGCCGCATCTGGCCCGGCCTGGCAGCGGTTGCAGGCCTCCTTC
Organism: Acidobacteriaceae bacterium; assembly: GCA_049587035.1. Classification (GTDB taxonomy): domain Bacteria; phylum Acidobacteriota; class Terriglobia; order Terriglobales; family Acidobacteriaceae; genus Granulicella. Next base: position 474 of record JBAVDD010000282.1, read on the forward strand.
TCGTCCTCACCCAGCCCAACCTGGGGGACGTCCGCACCGACCTCGCGCTCTTGTCTGCGCCCCTGCTGACGGGCGTTGGCGCGGTCCTGTTCTGTACCGCTCAGCCCCACTCCGCCTCACGCAACACGACAGCGCTCCTCGGAGCCTGCGCTCTCTTCACCTTCGCGCTAGCGGCGAGCCGCTTCGCAGCCAGCGTGCACCCGTCGTTCTCGCTCCTCGCGATCGCCTGTGACGGGATCATAGCTCTACTCAGCATTCTCTCCCTGGCACAGCTAGGAGCCACTCGCTGGTCTTCGCAGTTCACCTGGGTCCCACTGCTCATCATCTTCGAGGGAATCGCCCTCATCCGTCCCACGCTGACAACTCATTGGTTCACCGGTCTCATCCTGCTGCTGATTGCCGGAGTCTATCTCCTCCTTCCGCAGGGCGACGATGCGGCCACCAAAACATCGCCCGTTCCCAATTAGGCCGGCGTACGGGCCACGTCCGGGTCCATCCCCGAACCCATGTAGGTTCGTCAACCCGGAAACTTCAATTCACAACCTCACCGGCGCTACACTCATCCCAATGGCAGCCTCGATGTACATCGTGGTCGAGGGCGAAGACCCCGGCTACAACATCTACGTGAACGGTCGTGTGCTCGCACGCTACGAGAACGCCATCGAGAAGCTGGCGCTCGAGCTAGGCGTCAAGCCACTACTGGAGTTCTTCTCCGCCGACGAAAATTCCATGTCGCTTCTTATCCAGGAAGGCGGCGGCAATCCCGACCTGCTAAAGCGTCTCCCGCCGCCCCAGTGGTATCACCCCGAAGACGGCCTCCGCACGCTCGAAGCCTTGATTGCCGCGCTCGAGGACGACCCACACCAGTTCGGTAGCGAAGGCCCCGAGATCCTCAGTGAGTTGCGCGAGTATGAGACCGTCCTGCGCAAGTCCGTCGGCCGCGGTCACCGTTGGCACCTGGCCGTAAGTTGGCGTTAGCCGCTCAAAGCCAGCTCCTCAATGCACCGAAAGATCTCCGTCGAAGTCCACCACCAGCGCATCCCCATCCACCTGCATGGAGTGCACCTTCAGGTGATCCAGCCGCACATCATACCCCGTAGCCTCAGCCGACTTCACCAGTAGCTGCCGAATCAAATCCGCCGCGTTGATCTTCATCTGTTGTGGAAGTTTCTTGCTGAGGAAGGGAACCAGCAGAAAGTTCAGCTCGCGCGACTCGCTCAGATGGTCAATGCTCGGATCGCGAAATCCAATCGACTCGCCCTGTGCATCCGGAATCACCGACACATCCGCCTCAGTATTCAGGCCCACCCCAAGACACGTGCCACCCACGCGCGTCCCCAGTCGCGCATGGGCCATCACGTGGATCACGATGCGCTCGTCCTTGAAGCCAACCTTCGGGTCCTGCGCATACGCATAGCAGGGAGACGTCGCACTCCCGCGCACGTAATACCGCCCATCCGGGCTGTTGAAGAGTTGCTGCTGTAGCGTCCGCTCCAGGGCCTGTGCGGAGACGCGGATCTCAATGGCATGCGCAGCTGTGGGCGAAAGAAACAGACTCAGTACCGCAGCCAGAAGGGCCGACAGGCAAAGTGCTCTCATGCTCCAAGCATAGCCGAAGGTTATTGCGGTTGTGTCTGTGCAAGCGTCGTGTTCGCGCCAGCGCCGTTGGAAGCCGCAATGCTGGCATCCGGCGGCGCACCTGGGCCAGTATCCTTCGGTCCCAGTCCCAGCTTGATCAGCGCGCGCGAGTCTGGCGTAATCTTGGTCTGCCAGCCGTTGTCGCCCTGCAGCTTCTTCATCGCGGTCACGGTCTGCGCGTCCCATGTACCCGTTGGCTCGCCGGTCAAATACCCTTGCTTGATCAGCGCTGTCTGAATCTGGGTTGCACGCTCAGCCGGCATCTCCACTGGCGCGCTCTCATGGTGGCGGCGCAGGTGCCACCCACCCCTGTGCGTCTCCGACACATGCCTCACGCTTGCGTGATAATGCCTCTTCGACAAGCGAGTCTTCGGATGAACCGCAGCAAACCCCGGAACCGCGAGCAGCAGGAGACTAGCCGGTATTAACTTCCAGAATGAAACACGCATCGCGCGGCTACCCTCCTCTTTGCTCGTCTGAGTTCATCTTGATAGTTGATCTGGCCCGGGTGGTGAAAATGAGCCTACTCAAATCATAACCCTTGCGCAACATCCGACTTTGTGTTTGTTGTCACAGTAGGTGCTGCGATTACTCACTCGTTAACTCGCCTTACACAATGGAATTACAAAGAAAAAGGGCGTCGGACACATCGTCCGCGCCCTTCCTCTCGGACCCTTTCTTTTACGGCAGTGTTCCGCCAATCAACGAGATGCCGTTATTCGGCAACTGAGGAGTGCGCACCGCGAACACCACATCGTCGCCCGACTTCAAGCTGGCTGCTATTGCGTTGTAGCTTGCAATATCCGTTACCGGCTTGCGGTTGATCTGAACGATCACCGCACCCTGGAACAGGTTGATCGAGTCAGCAAACGAGCCCGGCTTCACGCTGGTGATCGCCACGCCGCCCGTAATGTGCAGATGTGACTCCAAAGCCTGATTGAGTGGCTGCACCGTGATGCCGAACTTGGTCTGTCCGGCGTCGCTCGGTCCCGACTCATTGGACTCCGCATTACCGCTGCCCATGCTCGCATACAGTTTGTCGCGATCCATGATGCCGCAGTCAATCGTCATGTGCTTGCCTGCACGGAGAATGCCCAGGCTCACCGTCGAACCCGGATGCCTGTCCGACACAATCGCAATCAACTCATCACCATTCTTGATCGGCTTGCCATCTACCGAGACGATCACGTCCTGCGGCTGAATGCCAGCCTTCGCTGCCGGTCCGCTCGGAACCACCTCGCCCACGATCACGCCGCCGTTCGCGAAGCCATACATCCTGGCCGTCGCAGCGGAGACGTTTTGCTGGAACTGTACGCCGATCGATCCTCGAACCACCTTGTGATCTGGTCCAATCAGTTGGTTGTACACTCCAATGATCGTGTTCGACGGAAGAGCAAACCCGATACCTTCATTACCAGCAGACTGCGTGAAGATCGCCGTGTCCATACCGATCACCTGACCGGCCATGTCCACCAACGGTCCACCTGAGTTGCCCGGATTGATCGCCGCATCGGTCTGCAGAAACTTCTGGAACTCGTTCTTCGCAACGCCATTGGAATCGGGGCCTTCATCGATCGAACGATTCTTCGCCGAGATGATGCCAGCCGAAACCGTCTCCGAAAGACCGAAGGGTTCGCCGATCGCCAGCACCCAGTCGCCCACTTGCACGCCGTCCGAGTTGCCCAGCTTCACCGTCGGTAACGGCGAGTCACTGTGAATCTTTATCACCGCGATGTCGGTGCTCTTGTCGAAGCCAATCACCGTCGCCGGACGGCCCGGGTCCGTCGAGTCTTGCGGGTCAGTCGAAAGCTTCACATAAATCCGGTCAGCTCCGTTGATCACATGGTCGTTCGTGATGATGTAGCCACGCGAGTCAACGATGTACCCCGTACCCAGCGCACGGCTAGGGCCGGTTTCCTGCTGGCCGCCTCCTTGGCCTCCGCCGCCGAAGAAGTGGTTGAAGAAGTCCTGCATACCCTGGTCCCCTTGACCTTGACCCTGCTGACCCTGACCCGGACCCTCCTGACCACTTGCGTTGTTGCTCTGTTTGGGGAGCGTCTCCGTGTTGATGTTTACCACGGCCGGTCCAACTTCACTCGCAATCTTCGTGAACGCGGTCGACAGCGTCACCGGGCTCGGAATGGTCAGAGGCTTCGCATCTTTCGTGTCAACGGTCTGTTTGGCACTGACGTTGCCGGTCAGGATCGACCCGGCCAATACGCAGGCGGAAAGTGTTCCAAGGATCGTAAAAGTGGTCACCAGGCGTCCTTTGCGGATTTTGTTCCACAAGCCCTGCCCGTATCGATTCGATGATTCCATTGTCGTATTTGTCCTCGTTCTCTTCTGTCGATTATCGTTTGAAACCTGATGCTGAATGATCAAGCCGGCTAAGGTGTCTGCCCTCCGCAGCTTGCGCATTTCGTTCGCCATCTTGATAGACGCGAGTCCAAGCGAAAGGTCGCAATACAGCAGTTAAGGGTCAAAGACCGTTCCAAATCCGCACAGCGCCGTTCATTCAGCCGCGCAAGTCCTCACAACACGTACCTTGCTTCCAAAGTATGCATCTATAAGACTACGCGCCCGCAATAGGTAGGAGTTGGCTGCGGCCTCGCGAGGTTGGCCGCAGCTCCGCAAGTAATATCCCCGCAAGGATCAACCCAGCTCCCACCAGCGCCCGCCGCCCCATCTGCTCTCCAAAGAACAGCAGGGAAGTCAGCCACGCAAACACCGGCTCCAGCGTGAAGATCAGCGCCGTATGCGACGCCGGCAGATGCTGCTGCGCCCAACTCTGGATCGTAAACGCCGCCGCTGTCGCCAGCACGGCCGTCACCCCCAGCGCGATCCACACCATCGCAGTTCCATGAAAATGCGGCCGCCCGCCCAGTGGCAGAGTCACTAGCATCACCACCGCCGCAAACCCAATCTGCAACGTCCCCAGCCTGCGCGCCGATACCCTGGGAGCCGCCCGCGCCAGCATCAGCAGATGCGCCGCAAAC
>JBAVDD010000283.1:0-2426 GCA_049587035.1 Acidobacteriaceae bacterium
GCGCCCGTTCTTCGCAGTTATACCTACAGACCTACAGCAAAAGCCCTCTAACCCCCGCCGCCAACGCTTTTTGTTCCAATCCACGCACCCCAGCGCAGAAACATGAGTCTTTCCAAGCCTTTACCTCCTCTAAAATGGTGCTATGTTGAAGTGCCGCGCCTGATTCGCTGACATCCCTTCGCGCTTCCGCAGTTTCAGCGTCACTTCCAGATCTAGCCCCACTTTTCTCAGGATGGTCTCTTTGCCTTACCGCTTCGCTCTTCTCTCTCTCTGCCTGACGACAGGCCTCTGCCTCTCCGCCGCTAACGCCAGCGCCCAAGCCCTACCCAACGCACCCTCGGCGCTCCTGGCCGCCCCCATACAAGTAGCCGCAGCCTCCATCCCCGACAACGTCTCCTCCTCGTCATCATCCGACACAGAGGCCAGCGACACCGAGCCCACCGACACCCCAACCTACCCCGACCCCACCAGCTTCACCTTCAACCCCGCGCAGCAAGCCACCCAGCAAACCACCCCCGCAACGCCCGCGCAAACCCAGACCACCGGCCCGGTAGACGCCAACGGCAAGGCCATCCCCCTCAATCTCCAGCAGCCTCACCGTCTCCTCGGCTTCATGCCCAACTTCCGCACCGTCTCCGCCGGCGCCGCCGTCCATCCTCCCGGATGGAACTACAACTTCACCGTCGCCAGCCATCAGGCGCTGGACTACTCCACCTTCATCTTCCTCGGCCTCACCTCCCTCACTGCCGAAGGGCTCGACTCCCACCCTGCCCTCGGCAAAGGCATCGGCGGCTTCTACGCCTACACCTGGCGCGGCTTCCTCGACAAGACCGACCAGACCTATCTCTCCGCCTGGCTTCTCCCCAGCCTTCTCCACGAAGACACCCGTTACTACCCTCTCGGCGCCGGCCATCCCGTCTTCGAGCGCGCCCTCTACGTCATCAGCCGCCAGGCCGTCTCCCGCACCTACAGCGAGCACGACACCCCCGCCTTCGCCACCCTCGGCGGCAAGGCCCTCGCCCAGTACATCTCCCGCTTCTACTACCCCACCAGCAGCGAAGGCTTCGGCGTCCTCGCCACCAAGTTCGGCTACTCCTGCATGCGCGACGTAGGCTTCTCCGCCATCCGCGAGTTCTACCCCGACATCGCCGCCCACTACATCCGCAAGCATCGCGAAAAAGCCGCCCAACAGGCCGCCCGTGACGCAGCAGCCGCCCAATCCACCCACCCCACCACCTAGCGCATCACCACCCCAACCGCATCAACTCCACCGACTCCCGCGGCAACGCAGTCCTCACTGTCACGCTTCCATCCACCACGTCCACCCACTGCGGCGACTCTAGCAGCTGCAACCCCTCCACACCCTTCAACGCCCCCATCTGCTCCGCCGTCATCCTCTGCGGCGACCCCATAGCCTTCCACGCCGTATAAGCATTGCTGTGCGTCGCATCGATCCGGTACCGTTGCACCAGCACCCGCTTCACCCCCACCGGCAATCCCTTCACCAGCACCGTAGCCTCCGCCGACCCTGCACCCTCCGCCACATCGTCATAATCCCAAACCATCACCGACGCCCCACGTCCCTCCCGCGTAGCCAGCGCATCCACATCCGCCTCCCCGCGCACGCCCGCACTCAACATCGTCCCCAACGGCACAGCACCAGTACTCTCCACCGCCACGCGCTCGCCGCCCATCATCCCCAGAATGCGAAACACATTCAGCTCCGGCTTATCTATTCCGTTCGTGGATAGCGATCGAAACCCCTCAAAATAATCCCGCCCTTCAAACTCAAACGACCAGCTAAGCATCCCCAGAAAATTCACATGATGCTCAGCCGCCAAATCTAAAATCCGCGCATAAGCCGCCGCCGTATAAGCCGGATACAACGTACCATTCCGATAATTATTTGCCGGGTTCACCTTCGACGAGCAAGCCGCGCAACCCTCCGGATCAGCCTCGCTCAACAACACTGGCAGCCGTCGAAACTTCGCAAAGCTCTCCACCAACCCAAACCCCCGGTCCACATCCGTAAGCTCGCGATCGATCCCCATCGTCACCTGCCCGTCCTTAATCACAGGCTGACCCTTCGCATGAAAGCTGATGAAGTCCAACGGCACCGCACCGCCCGTAGCCGCACTCTTCCCCGTAGCCACATGCTCTAAAAATGTCTTCAAGTACGCATAAGCACGCGCGCTCCGTGGACTGGTAGTAGCCGGCCCACCCACCCGAGCTCCCGGCAACGCCGCCCGCACCCCCGCAACCGCATAGTCATACAGCTTCAGATACTCCGCCTCGGTCCCATGGAAGTACTCAATGTCCGGCTCATTCCAAACCTCGAAGTACCACTGCAACACCGCCGCGCGCCCATACCGCTGCACCAGGTGCGCCGTCACCACCCGCACCAGCTCCTCCCACTTCGCATAATC
>JBAVDD010000284.1:0-2141 GCA_049587035.1 Acidobacteriaceae bacterium
GCCGAAGTCGCCGCGCGCAACGCCAGGGCCGTGGCAGCCGCGCAACGCGAGCTTCTGGAAGAGATTGAGCAGTGGAACCAGCCGGCAGCGGAGTCAAGAACGAATCCGGCCGAGCCGTTGGGCGAGCTGTTCGAAGAGCTGCCGCTGCTGGAGATTGTGGAGACGCGCGAAGCGGCAGCCGCAGGGAGTGTGGCGGAGAGTTCACGTGCCCGGAGGCGGACGCAGGAGGAGCGGGGCGTTGACTTTGCGGCTCCTGCCTTTACCGCCGCAGCACCGTTTACGAGCGCACAACTACAAGTCCGTTTGCATGAACAGGTGGAGCTCGCGCCGCCAACTGAGACCTTCTACGTGCCCTCGCGGAAGGTAGCCGTAGCGTCCGAAGAGCTTGCCGAGCTGGACGAGGAGATTGAGTTCCGCATGGCGCCGGAGTTCGCTGACCTGGTGCTGGAGACGCAGGCGATCCCGGGCAACATCATCGAGTTCCCGCGCGAGCTGGTGGCGCCTCGCAAGGCGCGTCCGCGGCTGGCGGAGGGACCACTGCGCGCCGACGGCACGCCTGAGCCGCAGCTGCGCATCTTTGAGGTGGAGCTTGCAGAGGTAGAGCCGGCGCAGATTTCAGCCGAAGCCGAAGCGACCGCGTTGGCAGACGCGCCGGAGTGGCAGGGCATGATGCTGGGAGCGGGGCCGGCAGCGGACAGCCGCACGCGGATCTCCGCGCAGCTTGAGGCGCAACTACATCTTGATCAGCCACTGTATGTGGCGACGGTAGCGCGGCGCGCGTACTCGGCGGCCGTCGACCTGCTGTGTGTGTCTGCGGGTTTCGCCGGGTATCTGGCGGCGGCGCTGAAGATTGGTGGCGCGGGCCTGCTTGCATTGCAGCGGCCATTACTGGGCGGCGTTCTCGCAGGCAGCTTCGTGGTCTTCGCGCTGATGTATCAGCTGCTGTTCTTCACACTCAACGATGCGACTCCCGGAATGCGGGTGGCGCGGGTCGCCTTCTGCACCTTCAGCGAGAGAAGTCCATCGCGCCGAGCCGTGCGGCGGCGGCTGGTGTCGACGGTGCTGGCGATGTGCCCGCTTGGCCTGGGGCTAGTCTGGATGCTGCTGGATGGCGATGGGCTGGGTTGGCACGATCGCATGTCGAGGATGTATCCGCGCGAGTATTAATTCCGCAAACGAAAATCGAGAAGACTAATTAGCGGGAGGGTCAGGGGGCATCGCCATGCCGGCCTGAATCCATTGCGCGATGGTGGCGATGTCCGCGTCGGGGAGTTTGCTATGGGGCGGCGGGGGCATGGGCATGGGGTCTTCAACGGGACCCTGGTGACGAATCAACTGGATGAGTAGCGACCCTTCAGCGTTGCCTGGAATGACGACGGGACCATCTTCGCCGCCGAGTAGGAAGCTGGCGCGCGTGGCCATGTTCAGGCCGCCGCGATGATGGAAGCCACCATGGCAGCGATAGCAGTTGTTCTCCAGAATGGGCTGTACGCGCTGCGTGTAAAACGCAACGGAATCGGGCGTGGTGTCAGCCTGCGCGGAGACTATGTGGGGCTGCGACAGGACGAAGGCAACCGCGAGCGTAGCGACGGAGAGCGTGAATGCAGCAACCTTGCGATTGAGCGGAAAGCGAAAGCGAAGGCGCGACTCAGAGGAAGGTTGGATGCGAATCATCAAGCGGGTCTCCGTCGTGCACCCAATGTATCGCGAACGCAGGGTGTGCCCCAAACGAGATTTTTTCCTGCTTCAAGTGCTGCGCTCTATTGCGGTTAAGGAGCCTGAATCCTGATCGCCACTATTCGCTGCGAAGTGGGTTCGATACTCTGAAGAGGCTCGGCGGCTTCGCGGCCACCTTAAAAAATGTGATGAAGATGTTGCAGTGGGGCCACGCTCAAGAAGAGAACGGCGCACGCGCGGCGAGTTACTCTCGTGCGGCGGCGTTGACGACGGTTCTGAGCGTTGCGCTGGCAACGATTCTGGTGCTCGCACTTTTTGCCGCGCTTGCCAGCTCGGCGAGAGCGGAGGATTACACGCCGCATCTGCGCCGCGTTGCCGTCCACCATGCTCACCATCACAGAGCCCACACCAAAGCACGGCGCACACGGGCATCGATTCATCACACAAGCAGCGCTGCTTCGTAC
>JBAVDD010000285.1:0-6652 GCA_049587035.1 Acidobacteriaceae bacterium
ATTCAGCTCTAGCACCCGATGCGGTGCTTCCACGCTCCGCATAAAAGGAGTGTTGGAGAACTGTGCCTTTCGACCAGGGTGACCACCCTTGCGGGCTCAGGCTTGAGGGCATCGAGGAGTCGAGAAAGTCGACGCGCGAGTAAGGGCGCCATGGGCGACCAAGAAAGAACTTTTTGCCATCATGATCAGCGGCGGTGATGCGTGCGTGAAGGAAGACATAGCCAGTAGGTCGATTGGGTACGGTACGCGATTGCGCGGTCAGATAGCCAGGACGAATGATGTGCATCTCGGTGTCCTCGAAGACCGCCGCTGCGTTCCCGAAGATGAAATCAACGCCGCCCTGGATGTAGTCATCAACATAGTATTCCCTTCCGTGGTCGGCAAACAAAGTGTCTTGATCCCCAATGAAACGGCAGCGTTTGAACACGGAACGGTCCGAGCGCAGGGTGATAGCCACCGCCTGACCTGTATGGCCTGCATCATTCTCAAAGGTAAGATTGTCCGCCTCAAAGCCCGGTCCGTAGATTTCGTCGGTGGAGGAGAAAAAGATCCCTCCCGCCGACTTCAAGTTCTCCGACGCAGTAATAGCGACGTCGCCTGGGTTCGCCCCCATCCCGAGCCTCGTTGTGCGCGGACGGTTCTGCGTAACGATGACCCGCTCGTGGTACACCCCAGCCGCGACCTGGATATAAAGGCGGCCTCCAGGACCGGGCTGCGGCGCGTGATCAAGTGCCATCTGAATCGTAGGAAAGAGTTCGTCGCTGACGGGCGTGCCTGCGGCGTCGGGAGAGAAGCGCACATGAACATTCTGCGCGTAAGCTGCGGTAGTTGAGATGACGGCCATGGCAATGATTGAGTTGAGAAGAAGGAAGCGCATGGTCAGTCCTCTGTTCCATACTATAAGAGAACCAGTAACACCCAGTGGCGTGGTTACGGTTAAACTCTACTTGCACGTAGCGCACCTTGTGGCAGGCGTACGCGCCGCTAAATGTGGCAACGTAGCCATATTTCACCGATACTAGCAATCGCGATTGATCAACGTCAAGGCATGGGCCACCATCGACACCGCTGCAACAGTATGCCGGACGGCGCTTTTGGCTGTTACTATCGTTCAGCATGAAAGAGACCAAACGCCCGACCATCATTGACGTCGCCCGAATTGCAAGGGTGGGTTCCTCGACGGTGTCGCGTCACGTGCGTGGAGGCAAGTCGGTTAGTCCAGGGGTTGCAAGACGTATTGAGATTGCGATCGCGCAGCTTGGCTACGAACCCAATACCGTGGCCCGCAGTCTGAGAGTAGGTCGCACGCAAACGCTAGGTGTGTTGTTTCCTCATGTAAACAACGTCTTCTTCGGCAACGCAATTCGTACGATCCAAATGGAAGCGCGCAGCAGCGGCCTCACGGTGATGTTGCTTACGCACCATGAAGAAGCCAAGCTGCAACATGAGCAGCTGGCATCGCTGAAACGTTCCCAGGTGGATGGCATCATCATGGTCCCCTCAGCGGAGACCAACGTAGCGCAGGTTCGTGCACTGCTGGGGGAAACGCCCGTCGTTGCGTTTGATCGCTCGCTGGGAAGCGCAGTCGACTCAGTCCTTTTGGACAATTATCGCGCTGGACGTGAGGCCACGGAGCATCTGCTGGGGCACCGTCACACCCACATTATTGCAGTGAATGCGCCGTACAAGCTGCATCCTCTCCACAGCCGAGCCAAGGGGTACACGGAGGCGATGGAGAGCAGCGGAAAGACGGCAGAGATGATTATTCTGCATGACGCAGAACAGCTTCGCACCCAACTGGGACAGGCGCTGCAGCGGAAGCGGTCGCCAGCTACAGCCATTCTCTCCATCAGCTACTCAGTGACCATCGCGATTCTTTCCGCGCTGCGGGACAGCAACATTCGTTTGAATGACGTTGGATTCATCGGGATCGACGACCTGGAGTTTGCGAGCTTCCTCAGTCCCCCGCTCACCACGCTGGCGCAGCCGGCGGAGCAGTTTGCTCGGTTGGCGGTCCAGCGACTGCTGAGACGAACCGCGGGAGTGAAAGAGAGACCTATTCGAGTAGTGTTGCCAGCCGCGTTGATCGTGCGGGGATCCTGTGGATGCAAGGCGGCGGCTACGAAGAAATGGTAGAGAGCTTCGCTGCTGACGATTCTATATTCGAAAAGCTGCCACTCGGCAGATCAGTTGGCTACGTTGCCAAATTGACCAAAAGAACTCATCCTGACCAAAGAGTATATGCGGGTACAGCGTTACGAGAACATCACCCAGGGGGAATTGGCTGGATCCGCGGTCTGACCAGCCTATCGGCCCGTTCCCTGGGTTGGCAGTTCCGGGGGCCCGATCGTGATCAAGAAGGCTAGGACGGAAGCGATCACAAGGCCACCAACGATGCTGCAACGCAGTTCGTTGTTCCCGTCCTTCCGCCTGCCGACGCTTCGGTAACGGGATCGGCTCGAGGTTTCCGCATTCGTAGCGAATAAAATGATTGGATGAGTTCGCACCCGACAATCTCGCCGCGGGCACGCGTGGCCAATCAAACATTATTGATCGACGCGGACGACACGCTTTGGCAGAACAATATCTACTTCGAGCGCGCCATCGCGTCCTTCATCTCCTATCTTGACCACAAGGTTCACACTGCCGAGCAGGTACGCGAACACCTCAATGCCTGCGAACGGGAGACGATTGCGGAGCACGGCTACGGCGTGCAGAGCTTTCGCCGGTCTCTGGTCGATTGCTTTGAACAACTCACCGAAGCTCCCATCGCGCCAGAGCGTCATGCACAAGTTCTGTCCTTCGCCAATGCCATTGCATCGACCGAGATCGAGCTGCTGCCGGGCGTGCGGTCGACACTCGAAGAGCTGCAAGCGCGTCACCGCCTGATCCTGGTGACCAAGGGCAATCTGTTGGAACAAACCGATAAGGTAGAGCGGTCAGGACTGAGGGAGTTCTTCCAGGCCGTTGAGGTGCCTCCGGAGAAAAATATCGCAGCGTATCTCCATGTGATCGCCCAGCACCACTGCGATGCTTCCTCAACCTGGATGATCGGGAATTCGCCCAGGTCCGACATCAATCCCGCGCTGGGGGCTGGCCTCAATGCCGTGTTCATCCCACACGATTCCACATGGGTCCTGGAGCACGAGGTGGTGGACACTCCGACCAGCCCTGAGAAACTCCTGGAACTCAGGAGTTTCTCGGACCTGCTCTGCTACTTTTAGCTACGGCTCGTCTGAATAGATTCCCGTTTGGACCTGGCCGCCCTCGACCAACCGTGCGCGAAACATTCCGGGAGTATTGAAGCCCCAGGCAATCTGTCCGTCGGGAGTCATGGCGATCACGCCACCATCTCCCTTCATCGCGGTCAGTTGGCCGTGAATAACCTCATTGACCGCAGCTTGCAAGCGCATCTCCTTGTACTGAACCAGCGCGCAGATGGTCCGGGCCACGGTAAGGCGAATAAAGAACTCACCCGTGCCGGTCGCTGAGACGCCGCAGGACTGATTCGAAGCGTAGGTGCCTGCTCCAATGATTGGCGAGTCGCCGATTCTGCCGTAGCGCTTCCCTGTCAAGCCGCCCGTTGTGGTGCCAGCGGCGATGTTTCCATGCCGATCCCGCACGACGATGCCCGTCGTGCCCCACTTGTGCGCATCCGGAGTCTCCAACTGCGCAATCGGCTTCGTTGGTGCTGGCGGAACTCCCGCCGGCCTCGGTGGAATGGGTAGATTATTTTCTTTCAAATAGCGCACGAGACCATCCCACCGGTTCTCGGTGAAGAAGTAGGAAGGGTCCACCTGCTGAAGCCCGACGCTGGCGGCAAACTGATCGGCGCCGACACCGCTCAGCATCACAAACTGCGACTTCTCCATGACCGCCTTGGCCAGCGAGATGGGGTGCTTTGTACGCATAACGCCGGCGACAGCTCCTGCCTTCATGGTCTTGCCGTCCATGATGGCCGCATCGAGTTCATTCTTGCCGTCGGCGGTAAACACCGCGCCCTTCCCAGCGTTGAATAGCGGATTGTCCTCAAGAACATTCAAGCCCGCTTCGACCGCATCCACCGCAGAGCCGTTTGCGTCGAGGACCTTCGCAGCCGCGTGTATGGCTCGATCGAGCCCTGCCCGATAGGCCGCCTCGCGCGCGGGAGTCATAGAAGAGCGCTCAATCACGCCCGCGCCTCCATGCATCACAATCGCCCATTTGCCCGCGGGCGCCTGCGTAACCAGGGGGGCTGCATGTTGAGCGACGGCCATCGGCACGACTCCAAGACATAGTGTCAACAAAATTGGTGTTCGCATGTAATCCTCTTTGCGAATGAGTCTAGCGCACCTTCCCGCTCTTGCGCGATCGAGGTTGTCTTCGAGGCAAATTTCACGTCTAAAGCACGGAGCAGGCAAAATGGTGTGACAGCGTCTTGAATGCGACGACACCGCCATAGCGTTTGCTACACACTGCAAGGACTGATGGAGGCAGGATGTCAAAGTACGAGAGCGATCTCTCCCAGCTCGTTTACGAATTAAATCAATCCGTGCCGGGCGCAAAGACTGAATCAACGGCCACGATCGAGGCAGCAGCGGAGAGCAGGAGCTCGCTCGATGCAACCCTAGCACACGCTGCGGAACGAAATGCCTCGGACATTCTTTTGGTCGCCGGCTCTGGAATAACGCTGCGCGTCAACGGCGTGCTTACCCCAGCCGCGGGGAAGACGCTGTCTGCGGAAGATATTCGCCGCCTCCTGATGCCGCTGCTGACGACAGATCAGGCGAAGGAGCTCGAAACCAGGCGAGTTCTGGATTTTTGCTTCGTGCGCAGTTCCCTGGGTCGATTCCGCGCTAACATTCACTATCAACGCGGCACCCTTGCGGCAAGCATCCGCCTGCTGCCCGCCCAGGTGCCTACCTTGGAGTCGCTGCACCTGCCCGCCGTTCTCGGGAGTTTAATCGACCGTCGCCAGGGTCTGATTCTGCTCACCGGACCCACCGGATGCGGTAAGACCTCGACCATGGCTGCGCTCATCCACCTGATTAATACGCGCAGGCGCGAGCACATCATCACGATCGAGGACCCCGTCGAATACCAGCACCCCAATCGCAACTCCATCGTGGAGCAGATCGAGGTCGGCTATGACACGCCCAGCTTCGCGCAGGCTGTCCGCGCGGTGCTTCGCCAGAATCCCGATGTGATTCTCATCGGAGAGATGCGCGATGCGGAGACCATGGCGGCAGCGCTGACCGCGGCAGAGACCGGGCACCTCGTCCTCTCCTCGCTGCATACCAACGACGCGGCTCAAACCATGTCCCGCCTGCTGGATAGCTTTCCGGCCAGCAACCAGGCCCAGATTCGCCAGCAGCTATCGCTGGCCCTGCTGGCAGTGATTGCGCAGCAACTGGTTCCTGCGATTGGCCAGGTAGGGCGCTATCCCGCGCTGGAGATCATGGTGGCGACCACCGCCATTCGAAATCTCATTCGCACCGCGCAGGATCACCAGATCCGATCCCAGATCTCCACCGGAAGCGCGGATGGTATGACGACCATGGACCAGTCTCTGGCGGAGCTGGCCCGCACGCGCCGCATCTCGCGAGAGACGGCCTTGGCGCACTGCTATCACCCTGACGAGTTGCGTTCTTTATTGAACCGGACCCCTTGAAACGGGCTTCGTTTTGGGCTTAGATCCTGCGTCACGGGGTGATATACTCAACTTCGTATTGCGCGTCACTCCTGCCACACGTTTGCATGTGTCAGGCTCCATGCGGAGGTGGCGAAATTGGCAGACGCACTAGCTTGAGGTGCTAGCGCCGCAAGGCATAGGGGTTCAAGTCCCCTCCTCCGCACCAAGTTCATTACAAAAGATTTGCGAAAAGGCCGACCCCCACGGTTGGCCCTTTTCTTGCCGTCCGCTTCTGCCCTCAGACGAAGCAAGGGCGCGTCCACAGACGCACCCTTGCTTTGCCTGAATAACGTTGTCGCTGCGTTTACGCGAAGGATGAGACCGCCGCGGCCTCATCGTCCTTGACGTCGAACACAGTGACCAGCTTGGTAATGACCAACAGGTCGCGCACCTTGCTGGTCAGGTTGAGCAGCTTGAGCTCGCCGCCGGCGTTCTTCACCGCCGTGTACGCGCTCACCAGCTCCCCCAGCCCCGAGCTGTCAATATAGTTCACGTCGGCCAGGTTCAGCACAATCTTCTTCGATCCCACGGCCAGCAGCTTGTGTACCTCATCTCGCAGCGTCATCCCGCCCTCGCCCAGCGTGATCTTCCCACTCAAATCCACGATCGTCACCCCACTCACTTCCCGGGTCGCCAACTTCATGCTCATACTGAAAGCTCCTTCTTCACTCGGTGCTTATTTTCTCGGTATTTGACCATCTCTATCTCGGTTCCAGGGTTCAACTGGTGAAAGTGTACCTCATCCATCAACATCCATATCGTTCTACTCAAGGCTCATCCCTCAAGATTTTCCTCGCCGACGTGACCCGGACTGCTACTCTACTCTGGCAGCAAGGCCGAAGTGTCTTCTCAACGTCCTGAAGCGTGGGGCGGAGAGGGAGGATGGCGTTGATCGATAAAGCGACAAGCAGCGGCGATACAGTGACGAGCAGCGGCGAGAGTGTGCACGGCAGGACGGCGAGCAACAGCATCGAGCTGCGT
>JBAVDD010000286.1:0-3296 GCA_049587035.1 Acidobacteriaceae bacterium
CGCCTGGACCATCTACGACCCCTCCACCATCTCCGCCTCCTTCCTAACCATCAACTCCGCCACCGACGCCGCCTCACTAGTAGCCGCCTTCGCCAGCTTCACCACCGTCAGCCAAAATCTCATCTACGCCGACGCCCACCACATCGGCTACCACCTCCTCGGCAGCATCCCCATCCGAGGCCCCGCCACCCAACATCCCAGCAACGCCGAGCCCCTCATACTCTCAACTCCCACCGCCAGCCCCAACAACCAGGCCGACGCAGACGACGAATCTGGCGATTCGCAAACAGCATCGACCAACCTCCAAGCCTCTCCCCTAGAACCACCACCAACTCCGTCATCTCGACCGGAGCGCGCAGCGCGCAGTGGAGAGATCCCTGTATTGCCTCTCCCCAACTCCGCCCAAACTCTCCCCGCGCCCTTAACCGCCACCATCGGCTCGCCCATCTCCCCCATCCCCGTAGACGCCCTCGACCCCACCCAAGCCTGGTCCGGCTACATCCCCTACAACCAACTCCCCGCCGTCGAAGACCCCGCCTCCGGCATCCTGGCCACAGCCAACGCCCGCATCACACCCCCCAACTACCCCTACAACATCACACTCAGCTGGGCCGACCCCTACCGCGTCGAGCGAATCCACCACCTCCTCGAAGCCGCCATCGCCGCCAACCATCCCCTAACCCCCGCCGACATGCTCCGCATCCAGACCGACATCCACTCAGAGTTCGATCTACTGGTAGCCCAACGCACGGCCTACGCCCTCGACCACTCGGCCATCACCAAAAAGAACCCACAGCTCCAACAAGCCGCCAACATCCTCCGCAACTGGAACGGTGACGTAACCATCAACTCCGCCGCCGCCGACATCACCAGCGCCGTAGAGCGCGAGCTCTGGCCCATGCTCCTCGCCCCCCAGATCCGCACCTACGACAACGCCCACAACCACATCAAACTCAACAACCAGCAGGTAGACCGCATCCTCGACCTCTACACCTGGAGCGAGCGCCGCACCGTCCTCGAACTCATCCTCCAGAACACCCCCGCCCGCTGGCTCCCCCCCACCTTCGCCAACTGGAACGACCTCCTGACCATCGCCGTCCAACGCAGCCTCCATCTCATCAACGCGCCCCACAACCTAAGCACCCTAACCTACGGCCCCACCCACCCCATCGAAATCTCCAGCCCCATCTTCGGCAGCCACTCCCCCATCACCACACTTCTAGGAGTAGCAATGGGCACCGGCCTCCACCCCAACAGCGGCGACCCCACCACCATCAAAGCCGCCAATCTCCACTTCGGCCCCAGCGAGCGCTTCACCGCCGACCTCTCCAACCCCGACAACACCCAGGCCAACATCACCACCGGCGAAAGCGGCAACCCAGCCAGCCCCCACTTCCTCGACCAATTCACCCCCTGGCTACAAGGCACCACCTACACCCTACCTCTAACCCACCCAACAACAACCCACACCCTAACCCTAACGCCCAAGTAAGCGCTTAGCCCGCACCGGGTGCCCCATTCATGCCCAGCACCTGGGGCATGAGTGGGCGGCCCATACAGCCAGAGGCTCACAACACACCCACACCGGCAGGCACAAACACCAACCCCCGCGGCCACGCACAACAAGTGGCACAATAATCCATGCCGCGAGCCACCACCCTCAAGCCGCTCGTCCTCATCCCCTTCGCCACCCTCCTTGTCCTCCACCCCCTATTCATCCACGGCCCCTCCATCGGCCAGGACCTGAACTTCCACATCCAGTCCTGGCTAGACGCAGCCCACCAACTCCATCAAGGCCACTACCCCCACTGGGACGCCACCGCTGCCTGGAACGCTGGCGAACCCCGCTTCCTCTTCTACCCTCCCATCTCCTGGCTCCTGGGCGCGCTCCTAACCCTGATCTTCCCCCTCAACCTCTGCCCAACCATCTTCATCGCGATAGCCCTCGTAGCCTCCGGCCTAACCTTCTACAAACTAGCCAGCCACTTCACCACCCCCAACGCCGCGCTAATAGCCTCCACTCTCTACCTGGCCAACCCCTACATGCTCTTCACGGCCTTCGAGCGCAGCGCCCTATCCGAACTCTTAGCCGCCGCCTGGATCCCCCTCCTACTACTAGCCCTCTTACGACCCCGTCCCACCATCCGAGGCGTAGCCATTCCACTAGCCCTACTCTGGCTAACCAACGCCCCAGCCGCAGTAATAGGCAGCTACACGGTTGCCCTCTTAGCCACCCTTCGCGTCATCATCGCAATCGCCTCCACCCAAAAATTGTCATCTCGACCGAAGGCCGCAGGCCGCAGCGGAGAGACCTGCAGTTCGATCGCGCCGCACGCCGCTACATCCCCTGCCTCTGCTGGGTACCCCGAGGCTTCAGCCTCGGGTCCCATATCCACCCAGAAAGAAAGGGGCTTTAGCCCCTGGGACAGCCAACCGCAACCAACCCCACTCCACCTGGCAAGAACCTACCTGGCCGGCACCCTCCTCGGCTTAACCCTCCCAGCCTTCTACCTAATCCCCGCAGCAACCCAACGCCGTTTCATACAGGTAGCCATGGCCATCTTCCCCAACCTGCGCTACCAGGACAACTACCTCTACACCCACACCACCGACGCCGCGCACAACGCCGTCAACCACACCATCAGCACCATAGCCCTAACCCTACTAATCCTCACCGCCGCAACCCTCCTAACCCTCCTCATCAGCCGCACCCGCAAACCCTCACCACCACACGAGCCCTTCTCCCCTATCCCCTATCCCCTCCCTGCCATCCTCGCCTTCCTAACCATCCTCATCGCCATCCTCCTAACCCCCATCTCCACCCCCATCTGGCAACACCTCCCCGAGCTACCCTACCTACAATTCCCCTGGCGCCTCCTAACCCTCCTAACCCCAGTCCTGGCCCTGGCCACAGCCCTCCTAATCGACCGCGCCACCCTCATGGGTGCCCCATTCATGCGCGGCACCTGGCGCATGAGTGGGCGAGCAACACTGCTGGCAGCCCTCCTCCTCCCACTAGCCATCGCCGTCCCCGCCTACCGCCTCTTCCACCAACCCTCCAACCTCACCAACAGCCCTTCCCACCTCGCCCAACTCTTCACCACGCACCACGGCTTCCCTCCCACCGACGAGTACACCCCCACCACCGCCGACAACGACCCCCTACGCTCCAACAACCCCGCCTACTGGCTCTTACCAGCCAACACCAACCCCAACACTCCAGCCCCAAACACCACCCCAACCGCCGCCGAACTCAACCCCACCCTCGACACCGACGACACCCCCATCCCCGACAC
>JBAVDD010000287.1:0-20647 GCA_049587035.1 Acidobacteriaceae bacterium
CTGCGCGCGCAGCTTCTCGCGAGTAGCCTCTGCTTCCTGTTTGCTCGCCTCAGCCTGCTGCCTGCTCGTAGCAGCCTGCTGATTCGCTGCCGCTGCTTCCGCGCGGGCGTTTGCCGCATCCGCATCGGCCTTCGCTCTAGCCGCTTCAGCCTGCGCCTGCGCCGCAGCGGCCGCATCCGCAGCAGCCTGCGAGTTGCTAGCCTGCTGCTGTGCCTTCAGCTTGGCGTCCTGTGCCTCTTGCTGCCGCTGCTCCGCCTGCTTGCGCAACGTCACAATGCGCGCATCCTCCGCACGCTGCGTGGCAGAGCGCGCATAGGTAAACTCCATCTTCACGTCGCGATGTTTGTTTGACTCGATGTCCTGCGCGTTCTTAAGATCAATCGCAACCTCCTTCATGATGTCCGGAGCATAATGGTCTGCGCCCACCGACATCGCAATGCGCTGCGCGTTGTAAGCCTCATACAGCGCCAAAGGTGTATGCTGGCGGTCCGTAATCGGGTACGACACCGACTTCGACCCCGAAGTCGGCGCATACAAACCTCTAGGCAGCAGCTGATAGTGCACATTCACCTGTTGCAGCACGCCGTTTGTCTTGTCTGTAAAGACATTCTGCAACACCACCACATCGCTAGGCTGCGACACCGAATAGTACGGTTCCGCCGTCACAATCATGCCAAAAGCCTGGAACGAAGTCG
The DNA here is from genome assembly GCA_049587035.1 of Acidobacteriaceae bacterium. GTDB lineage: Bacteria > Acidobacteriota > Terriglobia > Terriglobales > Acidobacteriaceae > Granulicella. The sequence goes on from JBAVDD010000287.1 coordinate 696, forward strand.
TCACATCCAGGCTCGCCTTATTGCCCGCCAGCTCCAACTCACCCAGGTTCTGCGGCCGGCCATCTGCCGAAATAGCCCACAGCACATACGTCAGATACTCGGGACCAAAACCATTCGCAGGTGTCAGACCTTGAAAGTGTACGGAGATCTCTGTCTTGCCAGTCACCGCATTGACCTTCGCTTCGCCATGCGCACCGGGCATCAAGTTCGTTCCTTCAAACCCAACGTGCGTCGATCCGCTGCGATTGAAGTAGTTCACAGCATCCAGCTGCCGCTCCACCACCTTCACGTGGTAGATGTACACACCATTCGGCCCCTGCGCGACAACCTCTCCGGCCTTCGCTCCCGGCGCGACAGTAGTTGGGTTCGGCACCTGGGCCGCTGCGACAAAGCATAGCCCACTGATCAGGACGAGTACAGGCGCTGCGATTGCGATCTTCTTACACGTGCTAGACATTGTTTCGTTCTCCTTACAGTGATCACCGCACAACATCGCGGGACGGTATTCGACTGCCACTCAACAAGTCGGATGCCACGCTCGCCGCAAAGGTGTCCTTCAGATAAATCTTCATTCGGGGCAACCAAATGGAAGGTGCGCAAACATCTTCACAGCAGCACGGCCCGCGCCATCTGCATCGCATGGAGTGATAGAAAACATGAAACGAAGGCATCATCTCTAGCATGGAGTGCACCGAAATATCTCCATGCAGACTCAACCGAAGACCACCACCGGTCCCTATAATCTAGCTGTTGAGAGTGCACACGCGTGAGTGAATCGATCGTCGAAATCCTAGGGCTGCGCAAGATCTACGGTGGCAAGAGTCCGGTCACAGCGGTCGATGGCATCGACCTGCACGTGCCGCCCGGATTGATCTATGGGCTGCTCGGTCCCAACGGTGCCGGCAAGACCACAACCATCTCCATTGCCACAACCCGCGCTATCCCTACGGCCGGCTCAGTAAAAATCGCAGGCGTCGATGTCGTTGCCCACCCCGCGCTAGCCCGCCGTTCCATCGGCGTAGTCCCGCAGTTCAACACGCTCGATCGTTCCTGCACCGTCGCCGAAAACATCTGCTTCCACTGCCGCTACTTTGGCATGACTAAGGACGACGCGACCGCGCGCACCGCGCAACTCCTCGACCAGTTCCGCCTGAGCGACCGCGCGGCAGCCTACCCCCAGGCCCTCAGCGGAGGTCTGGCGCAACGCCTGCAGATCGCGCGCGCCATCGCCCATCGCCCCAAGGTCCTCTTCCTCGACGAGCCCAGCGCCGGCCTCGATCCCCAGAGCCGCATCGCCATGTGGGACGCCGTCCAGGTCCTCCGCAGCGAAGGCATCACCGTCGTCCTCACCACCCACTACATGGAAGAGGCCGACGCGCTCTGCGATCGCCTCGCCATCATCGATCACGGAAAAATTCTCATCGAGGACACTCCCGCCGCCCTCAAAGCCAGCGTCGGCGGAGACATCATCTACGACCTCCGCATGCACGGCGTCCGCGACAGCGGCCTGCTCGAGAAGTGCCTCGAAGCGATCGACGGAGTAACCCGCGTCGAAGTCATCGAAGACGGTCTCCGCGTTCTAGCCCGCGTGCAGGACGGCCTCCTCGCCAGGGTAGTCACCACCGCCAACGAGTACGGCCTCCGCGACATCACCACAACCGAGCCAAGTCTTGAGACCGTCTTCATTCGCTTAACCGGGAGAGATCTCCGCGAGTAGCCATCAAATGAATCCACAGAACAGGAACAAACATGAGTGAAGTTGTGGGCAAAGGCAACGACGTCAGATGGGTCATCTACTCCCGCGCCTTCATCGGCCTGATGCAGCGCGACTTCCGCGTCCTCACGCGCGAGGTCTTCCCCTTTCTCATTCGCGTCGCCATGAACCCCCTGCTCTTCCTCTTCGTCTTCACCTACGTCATGCCCCACATGACCGGCGGCTCCAAAATGAGTCCGGTCGCGGGCATGGCCGGCGGCGGAGGAGGATTCGGCACCGTTCTCCTTCCCGGCCTCATGGCCGTCGCCATCATGTTCTCCGGTATCGCCGCCGTCGCCCTTCCTCTCGCGCAGGAGTTCGGTATCACGCGCGAGATCGACGACCGCGTCATGTGTCCGCTCCCCATCGGCGCAGTGGCCATCGAGAAGATCGTCTTCTCCGCAATCCAAAGCTTCTTAGCCGCGGCCGTAGTCTTCCCCATGGCGTATTACATCCCCAGCACCCCCGTAATTGCTCACGTCTCCAGCTGGTGGTTTCTCATCACGGTGCTCATCCTCGCGAGCCTCCTGGCCGGCGCATTGGGCCTGGCCATCGGAACCTTCGTGCAGCCCAAGCAGATCGGCCTCATCTTCGGTGTGGTCATCGTGCCCATCATCTTTCTTGGCTGCGTCTACTATCCCTGGGCCGCGCTCAACAGCATCCGGTGGCTACAGATCGGCGTACTGGTCAACCCCATCGTCTACATGAGCGAGGGACTCCGCGCCGCCCTCACGCCCACCACCGGCCACATGCCCGAGCCCATGATCCTCGCCATGCTGATCTTCTTCCTCACACTGCTCACATGGATGGGCCTGCGCGGCTTCTCCAACCGAGTCCTCAGCTAGCCTTTAATCCTTCAACTAACCGTGCTCAGGGCTCCATCTTCGCAGCCAGGTCCTTGGCAATCAGGTCGCCATGGAAGCGTCCATTCTCAATAAAGATCTCATTCGTGCGTTCACCAGCCACCACCACACCGGCCAGATAAATCCCCGCCACATTCGACTCCAGCGTAGCCGGATCGCACACCGGGCAACGCGCATTCCCCTCATCCAGCCGCACGCCCAGCGACTCGATGAAATCAAAATCCGGATGATATCCCGTCAGCGCAAACACAAACTGATTCGGCAGCACCTTCGGCCCTCCCGGCGTCAGCAGCGTCACGGCATCCTCAGTAATCTCGCTGACAATCGTATTCAAGTGTGCCGCAATCTCACCATTCTTAATGCGGTTCTCAATGTCCGGTTTGATCCAGTACTTAATATGCCGATGCAGCGCAGCGCCGCGATGCACCAGCGTTACCCGCGCTCCATGCCGCCACAGCTCCAGCGCAGCAATCGCAGCTGAGTTCTTCCCTCCGATCACCAGCACATCCTGCGCATAGTAAGGATGCGGCTCGCGATAATAATGCTTCACCTTCGGCAGCGTCTCGCCCGGAATATCCATGTAATTAGGCAAATCATAATAGCCCGTCGAGACAATCAGCTTGCGCGTGCGATGCGTCAGCTTGCGTCCAAACTTGTCCGTCGTATGCACGACAAACTCTCCGTCCGACCCCGTAACGCTCTCCACATTCTCATACTGGCGCACATCCAGCCGGTAGTGCTCCGCCACCTTCCGGTAATACTCCAGCGCCTCCGCGCGCGTAGGCTTCTGGTTGGGCGAAGAGAACGGCATATCGCCAATCTCCAGCAGCTCCGGCGTCGTGAAGAACGTCATATGCGCCGGATAATGAAACAGCGAATTCGTCAGGCAACCCTTGTCCACCAGCACGACGCGCAGTCCCGCCCGCTGTGCAGCAATAGCGCACGCCAGTCCCGTCGGTCCCGCTCCAATCACCAGAACATCATGCTCCGAACTGCCGTGCATCCCTTGGCTCATACAAACGATTGTACGGATGCTCCAACCACGCTGCAGGGTGCGCAGAAAATGACTCCCAGCCACCACGCCAAAGGGGTAAAGTTAGGCCATGAGGAAGCTCGTCAGTCGCTATCGATTCCCCTCTAACCTCGACCCCGAGGCCACTGCTTGAAGTTCTCCCTCAGCATCATCGGCGCGCTCCTGCTTCAGGCCGGCACGATCCCGTCCATCAGCAACGCGCCCGCCCCCATCGCTCAACCCGAGCACCTTCGCTACGTCCGCTCCCTCACCTTACCGCCGGGCTCTTCCGGAGTAGCCTGCACCATCCTCGACGCCAGCGTCTACGCGCACGCCGCCAGCTCCTCCGCCGACGACCTCCGCGTCTTCCGCACCGATCCCCACACAAAACCCGACGAAGTCCCCTTCGTAGTCAGCTACAGCGCAGCGCTTCCCACCGACGCCCAAACTGCCACCGTCCGCAACCTCGCCCTGCACAACAGGGATCTCTCCTTCGACCTCGACATGCCGCCCCGTCCTTACACGCAGGTCGACCTCCAGCTAGCCGCACAAAACTTCCTCGCCACGGCAGAGGTCTCGGGTTTCACCACCAGCACCTCCCCCCGCAAACCCCTCGGCAACTTTGCCCTCTTCGATCTCACTCAACAAAATCTCGCCCGCTCCACCTCCATCGCCCTCGAAGAATCCACCTTCCCCCATCTGCATATCACCCTCCGACTCCGCTCCCTAACCGGCGACCCACTCCCGCACCTGACGCCGTCCATCGTGCAAGGCGCGATCGTGCCAGCCAGCCGCGAAGCCCAAACCCTCTATACCACCGTAGCCTCTACCACCACGCTTACCCAGCAAGCCGCATCGTCGCTAGCGCAGTTCAGCGTGCCCGCCCACGTCCCCATCGAGCGCATCCACCTAGTGCTCGACCCAGCCTACAAAGCCAACTTCCTCCGCACCATCTCAGTCACCGCACAACCAGACGACCATCGGCCCAACGATCCCCAGGAGATAGTCAACGGCGAAGTCTGGCGTGTAACGCGCACCTCACCCAACACGCCGATCAACGCCACCAAGCTAAACCTAATCGCCGTACTAGCCTCAAACATCCACAGCCCCGCAACAATTCAGGTCCAGACCAACGGCCAGCCCCCGCTCCCCATCCGCACCGTCCAGCTCCAGATGCGCCAGCGCACCCTATGCTTCGACGCCACCCCCGGCGCCGCTTACACCCTTCGCTATGGTGACGATGCCCTCCACGCATCCGTCTATGATCTAGATGCTCTGAAGGATCTAACCAACTTGCCCGCAAAACCGATCCTCGCAATCCTGGGGCGCGAAGAACTCAACCCAGGCTACATCCGTCGTCACGTAGTCAGCACCTACGACGAGCGCAACCCGGACCTCTTCTGGATCGCGCTCCTGGCCGTCATCGCGGTACTCGGAACATTCGTCAGCAAACAAACCATGCGGCAGGGAAGGCGTAGGTAGAAAGCTTGAAGCAACGCACAATACAAACCTCAACGGCAGCAAGCCTCTGCCTGGCAATCGCCGCGCTGCTCTCCATCCCGGCCACAGCGCAGAAGGTCGTTCCGCCGCAGATCGTAGCAGCGCGCAAAGCCCTCGAAGCCAAACAATACCAGCACGCCGAAGAAATCTTCGTCAGCTACCTCAAAGCTCACCCCGGAAACATCGACGCAGAAGAAGGCATCGGCGACGCCGAGCTAGGCTTGCATGAATACGAATCCGCCGAGCTCCAATACCGCAGCGTAGTCTCCGCCCAGCCCGAGTTCTGGATCGCCCACAAGAACCTGGTCATCGTCGAAGCCAAGCTAGGGCGCTGGAGCGAGTTCGATCGCGAACGAGCCCTCCTTCGCGGCGCCCGCGAGCGCGGCGCTCCCGGCATCAGCGCCCGCGAGAGCGACGTGATCGACGACTTCGACGTCTACGGCGAGCACTGGATCGTCCGCGAGTACTACGAACCCGTAGGCCGCTCCCTCACGCGCTACAACTTCGAATACTTTGGTCCCAACGGCCGCGTCCGCGAGTACGTCTCCCTGGAGTCCGCAGAAGCAGCGCGCCGCGCCCTCGCTCGCAACCCCAACGTCCTCATCGGCGTCGACACCGCCACCCTCCCCAAAATCAAGGACTTCGCCCTCAACTACTACACGGGCAACTCCCACGGCACCATCAAGCTCTACCCCAGCGGCGAACCCACCTACGAGCAAGTCCGCGCTTACCTCATCCATTGGCTGCGAAACAAACCCACTCCCGGCACCTGACCTACCGAGTTCACGCCCACTTAGATTACAGTGAATCGCTAAGGTGGTTCCTCATGAAAAGAACGGCCCTGTCTGCGTTCGTTGTCTTAGCCCTGCTCGTTACTGGTATTACAGACCTGGCTTCCGCGGAACAGGTCGCCGGCTCTCCTCCTGCCGTCACTGCGCCAGGCCCGAACCCTCTCGCGGTTGGGAAATCAGCAATAGAGCATGGTGAGTATGACTCTGCGAAGACCTTCTTTACTCAATATCTCATCGCCAGCCCCAACGATCTCGAGGCGCGTTTTTATCTGGGCGGTTCCTACCTCGGACTCAAGGACTTTCCTGCTGCGGTCAAACAATTCCAGACAATCATCGCTGCCAAGCCAGACGCATGGCCCGCGCATATGAATCTTGCGCTTGCCTACGCTCAAATGCAGGATTGGCCGAACTTCGACAAAGAGCAGGCTCTCCTAAAGGTAGCCCGCGACCGCAATGCTCCCACTCTCGACAAAATCAATGGCGATCTGATTGACGTCCTGCAAGTCGGGCCCAAGACCTATCGAGTGCTGTACTTTTACACGCTCACCGGCCGATATCACACACGCTACGCCTTCGTGCATTCCTCCAGCGAAGGCAAACTCACCGATTACATCCAATGCGAGTCCGATGACGTCGACCAGTTCTCCTTCAAGCAAAAGCATCCCAAAGAGGCCGCAGGCGGCGATCGCAGCTTTTCACTCGACACCTATGACATTGGCGAGCACGGTCTCACGCAGGGACTTGTTAAGTTCTACTGGGATGGCGAACCCACCTACGAAACCGTCCGCGCAGACGCGCTCAAAGTGCTACAGGCACAAGGCGCCCCCACTCCGGCACCGAAGTAGCGTCCCCTCAGCCGCGCCTCTACCGCATCGAAGCGTCCACCTCCGAGAAGTAGCTCGGAGACTTCAAAATCTCGCGCGGCTTCGATCCATCCGCCGGCCCCACCAATCCATCGCGTTCCATCATGTCGATCAGGTGCGCCGCGCGGCCATAACCAATCCGCAACCGCCGCTGCAGCAGGGAAGTCGAAGCCTTCCCAAACTCGAACACCAGCCTCACCGCATCATCGAACAGCGCATCATCCTCTTCGCCATCCGTCGCGCCGCCGCCCTCGTTGCTCTTCTCGTCCTTCGGTCCCTCCAGGAACCCATGGACATACTCGGCCTCACCCTGCGCCTTCCAGAACTCCGTAACCGCAGCAATCTCCTTCTCCGTAACGAACGGAGCATGCACACGCTGCAACCGTGAAGTCCCCGGCGGCAGAAACAGCATATCGCCGCGTCCCAGCAAACTCTCCGCGCCATTCGAATCAATGATCGTCCGCGAATCCACCTTCGTCGCCAGCCGGAAGCTCATGCGCGTCGGCACATTCGCCTTGATCAAACCCGTAATCACATCCACCGAAGGCCGCTGCGTAGCCAGCACAAGGTGAATGCCCACCGCACGAGCCATCTGCGCCAGCCGCGTAATCGCCTCTTCCACGTTGGACCGGTCCAGCATCATCAGGTCCGCCAGCTCATCGATGATGATCATGATGTACGGCAGCGGCTCCTGGTTCACATCCTCAAACAGATACTCGCTGCCATTCTCAAACAGCTTGTTGAACTGCTCGATATTCCGCACATGGTTCGCAGCCAGCAGCTTCAGCCGCCGCTCCATCTCGCGCACCGCATTCCGCAGCGCATTGGCCGCTAGCTTAGCCTCGGTAATGATCGGCGTAAACAGGTGCGGAATCCCCTCGTACATCCCCAGCTCCACCCGCTTCGGATCCACCAGGATCATGCGCACCTGTTCCGGAGTCGACTTGAACAGCACGCTCATGATCATCGCGTTAATCGCGACCGACTTACCCGAACCCGTCGAGCCCGCAATCAGCACATGCGGCATGCTCGCCAGGTCACCAATCACAATCCGTCCGCTAATGTCCTTGCCCAGCGCAATCGCCAGCTTGCTCTTGCTCTGCGCAAAGTTCTCGCACTCCACAACATCGCGCAGCCAGATGGTCTCACGCTCATGATTCGGCACCTGTATGCCCACAGTCGACTTACCCGGCATACGCTCAATCAAAATCGACTCCGCCGCCATCGCCAAACAAAGATCATCCGCCAACCCCGTCACCCGCGAGTACTTCACACCCGCATCCGGACGAAACTCGAACGTCGTAACCACCGGCCCCGGATTAATCTGCTCCACGTTGCCGTCCACGCCAAACTCGCCGCACTTCTCCACCAGCACGCGAGCCTCTTCACGCAGCTCATTCTCCCGCACCTGCGCGTGCTCTTCATTCTTGTACAGCAACGAGCTCGGCGGCAGCTTATAACCCCGCACCGACTTCGGAACAATCGCCACAGCCAGCTGGTCCGCATCCGCGCGCTTGCCGAACGCAATATTCTGCGCCGCAATATCCTGCATCGGCGAAGGCATCGGCGGCTGCTCCGTAGCCTGCATCGGCCTCGTCGCCGGAATCCTCGCCGGCGGTGGCTCCGGCATCGACACATGCGAAGTCCTCGGCATCGTCAGGATCGGAGCCGGCGCATGCCGCTCCGGAGCATCCAGCCAACCATCATCTTCCACCGCACCACTCGCAGACTTCTCCGCGCGGTCAAACGGCAAACCAGCCTCTGTAGCGCCGCGTAGCGGAGCCGCCGCCGCAGCCAACTGCGCAGCATAAGGAGCTGCCGCCGCTGTCGCCACATGCAACCCAGTCACCGGCGCAGCATCCACCAGCGTGCGCGGCATCGTCTGCCACACCGAAGTCGGCGTCTCGCTCAGCCCCAGCCCCTGTACTCCGCTCGCGCCGTTCTCATTCTCCGCCGCACGCTTCCGCCGTCCAAACCAACCAAACAAGCTCGACAGCAACGACCCACTCCGCGCCGCCTTGTCTTCCTCCCCTTCTTCGCTGGCCGCCTGCTTCCGCGCCTGGACCGCCGCAATCTCGCGTTTCGATGCAAACGCCTCGTCGAACTCCTCCGTTTTAGCCGCGCGCCGTTTGAACTTCCACGCCGTATAGCGATCGCTCATGCTGCGCATAAATCCAAAGTGCGAAGCAAACCATCCGCCCGCCGTCGCCAGCAGAAACGTAGTCGTCAGGTACAGCGAGAGAGCGACCATCAGGCCGCACACAATCAGCGCTCCCGGATAATTTACAAAGTGCACCAGCCCGCCCGCCAGGATCGTCCCCTCAATCCCCGAGATCGGCAGCGCGCCCCGCCACATCATATGGCCCGGCAGCAGCGCAATCATTGCCGGCGCAAACACCAACCACAACAGAATCCCTGCCACCTTTGCCTTGGTCGATCCGACGCGCCGCGACCGCATCCACGACACGCCGATTCGTATCAGCGCCAGCGGCACAAAAAAGATCGCAATCCCCAGCGTTTGCAGCAGCAGATCAGCCGCATACGCGCCCACCAGCCCCGTCCAGTTGTGCGCCAGCCGCGAACCCGCTCCCACCGTGTTAAACGAAGGGTCCGATGGCGTATAGCTCACCAACGCAAGCAGCAGCAAGCCGGCAGCAACCAGCACAATCAGGCCCAGCATCTCGTTCAGCTTGCGGCTCCGGGTTGGGGAGTACATCAGTCTCTGGGGCTTCATAAGGGGTATGGGCGCGGTCGATCCGATCACCCGCGGGTCCTTGCCGCACAGGCGCGTTGCTGCGAATCACCGAACAACCAGAGCAATTCCATTGTTCCATGCCGCGCTGTGCGGTGCGCAGTCTCCGTGGGTGGAACCAGACTGGTGACGTCCCGCTTCACCACGCCCCACACAATTTCGAGCCACCCATGCAACCTTCACCTCCGGCCGATTTCACCCCGCCAGTCAACACCCCCGCCGAATTCCGGCATCTATCTTAAAGTGTCGGGGCTAGAGCGTCACAACGGCCCTGAACCATCGCATCACCGGGTGGGGGAGCGGGATTTTCGCGATTTCTCCCGCTCGCCGCCGACGAAGGAGAATCGCGCACAATCGGCGGACCCCACCCAGCACGACAACTGCCCACGGGCCAGAAAGGATTTTTTATGTCAACCAACACATTGGATGGATCAACAAAAAACAAGGAGATGGAAAGCGTTCTCCTCGACCTCGTCAGTGCCCTCGCTGACGGGCAGAAGGGTTTCGCAGACATTGGCGAACACCTCAAGGACGTTTCGCTCAAGCGTTACTTCCTCGCCGAGAGCCTCAAGCGCGCCAACTTCGGCGCTGAGCTCGAGAGCGAACTTCACCGCGCGGGCATGGCCGACGTCAAGGAGACTGGAACTGTCTCTGGCGCGCTGCATCGCAGCTGGGGAGACTTCAAGGCCAAGCTTGGTGCCGGCGATCACAGCCTCCTCGAAACCGCTGAGCAGGGTGAAGATGAAGCCGTAAACGCCTACCAGAAAGCCCTCAAACACGACCTCCCTCTTCCCATCCGTCAACTCCTCTCAGAGCAGCAGGCGCAGGTTCTCACCTCGCATAACTTCGTCAGGAGCAACCGCGACGCCCTCGCCTCTAAATAGTCTTCCACCAATATCGAACGCACGGGCTCCCTCAACATCGGGAGCCCGTCTCTTTTCCACCCAGCCTCAACCTTCTGCGATACATTGACGCAAAGAGGGAAATAATGCGCCTTGGCCGAGTCGTAATGGGACTGCTCTACATAACCGCTGGCCTATGCCACTTCGCGCTCACCCGTGCCTACGTCAACATCATGCCGGACTATCTACCTGCGCACCGCGAGCTGGTCCTCATCAGCGGAGCGGCAGAGATAGGGGGTGGTCTAGGCGTCCTGATCCCCAGGACTCGCCGCGCCGCAGCCTGGGGAATCCTTCTCCTCCTCATCGTAGTGTTGCCAGCCAACCTCTGGATGGCGCAGCACCCCGGCCGCTATCCCGGCATCCCACCCTGGATCCTCTGGCTCCGCCTCCCCTTGCAGTTGCCCCTCATCTGGTGGGCATATCGCTACACCAAACCCGAAACCAAACAACTTCGCTTGTCGCAATAATCAGTACCCTAGATGATCAGTACCCCAGATGATGCAGATAAAACACAGCGCATCCAGCCAGCAAACAATACACGCCGAACCAGTACCACCGCCCATTCTCCAACCACGAGCTCAGCCACCGCAGCGCCGCCAGCCCCGCAACAAACGAGAACACCATCCCCAACAGCGCCGCCATCACACTCGCATGCAGATTCAGAGGCTGGCCATATAGAGCCGCGGCATGGCTTGCCTTCTCGAGCCTCATCGCCTCGCGCGCAATCGCCAGCGGAGTGATGATGACGGCCAGCGCAAAGCTGAATCGCTCCGCCCGCTGCCGGCTCGCACCCGTCAACAACCCCGTCGAAATCGTAGCGCCAGACCGCGAAAATCCGCGGAAGGGAAGACACAACCCCTGCACCGCACCCATCCATCCCGCCTGCGAGAACGTCACGTTATCACCAGCGAGCACAATCGACCGCTCATACTCCGGCCGCGCCTCCCTTGTACCTTTCGCCGCCGACCGCTCCCGCAACCCCGAGATCAAAATCAACAATCCCGCCGCCAGTAGCGCCGGAGCCACCAGATCCAGTCGCGAGAACAGCATCTCAATCTCGCCCTTGGAATGTCCTTTGAACGCAGTGTGCTCAATAATCTCGATGATCGGATACCCGACCACTCCAGTCAGCACCGTAGCCCAGGCCGCCCGCACGAAGAACCGCTTCATCGCATGTTCAGTCGTAAAGTACGCCTGCTTCCACTGCGACCAGAAGTAAAAAATCACCGAGAACATCGTCCCCGTATGCAGCATCACCAACACCAGCGTCATCTGCGGCGAAGAAGGATCAAGCCCCATCAGCTTCTCGGCCACCACCACATGCGCTGAACTCGAAACAGGCAACAGTTCTGCAAGGCCCTGAACAACGGCCAGAATCAACACTTTAAGCAAAGAAGGCATGGCTAGATTCTACCCCGCACAACCTAACGGCCCACAGCATCTTTCGATACCAGCTCCCGCCGCAGCACCGGATCCAGGTTGCCACCCGACACAATCGCCACCACCTTCCGAGCCTGCGGCAACTCCTCTGCATGAAACAGCGCCGCCGCCAGCGTCACCGCCCCCGAAGGCTCCGCAACAATCTTCGTCGTCTCTAGGATGATGCGCATCGCGGTCCGAATCTCCTCTTCGCTCACCGCAACCACTCCATCTACAAACCGCAAAATATGTTCAAAGTTCAGCGTCCCCAGCGACTGCGTCCGCAGCCCGTCGCACAACGTACGCGTGGTCTTCTCTGCGGGCCACTCCACCAGGGTCCGCGTCCGGAACGACTCCGCCGCATCCGCCGCCAGCTCTGGCTCGCAACCCCAAACCTTCGGCGGAGCAATCCTCGCAGCCCCCGCCGCCAGCTTGATCCCCGCCGCCACGCCTGATAACAAACCGCCGCCCGAAACCGGCGACAGCACCAGCTCCACCCCCGGCAACTGCTCCACGATCTCCACCCCGCAAGTAGCCTGCCCCGCAATAATCGCCGGGTCATCATACGGCGGCACGACGGTATATCCATGCAGCGCCGCGAGTTCTTCAGCCTTCTCACGCCGCTCGCTGCTGGCGGTTCCCACCATCACAATCTCCGCACCCAGCTCCACGGTTGCATCGCGCTTTATCTGCGGCGCATTCGACGGCATCACCACCACCGCCTTCGCGCCCAGCGCACGCGCCGCATACGCCACACCCTGCGCATGATTCCCAGAAGAGTACGTAATCACGCCCCGCTTCAGCTCCTCGCGCGAGAGCTGCGCAATCTTGTTGTAAGCCCCGCGCAGCTTGAAGCTCCCAATCGGTTGCGCCGACTCATCCTTCAGATAAATCTCCGCGGCGCTTTCCGCCAACTCGCGAAATCCAGCCACGCGCAACCGCGCCCGATTCAGCCGCACCAGCGGCGTCCGCACAGCCGTCGCCGCAATCCGTGTCTTCGCCGATTGAATGTCATTCAGGGTAATCAGATTGTTCTTCATCGCTCCCCATTCTATTGGGATTAACGCTCGATTGGCCTCACCGCGTCTCCGCTGCATGCAGCACCATCGCGAAGAACCGCGCCAGCCGCCACCGGTCCCCGAACGTCGGCCCCTTGTCTTCCATGTCCAGGTGCGAGATCACCGGAGAAATCAACGCCGCCTTCACCTCTCCGTGCGGAATCTGCCGCTCCAGCCAAAGTGTCTCCGCCGCAGGAATAATGTTGTCTGCCTCGCCTTGTAGCAGATACACCGGCGTCGCCAGCCGTGCCATATGCCCCTCCGGACTCACGCCAGCCATCGCGGCCACATGCTTCGCATCGCTCTCCGCAATCATCTGCCGCGTAATAGGCGACGTAGTATCCATAAGCTGTTTCGACTCCGCTGCCTGCTCCTGCGTAAGCTTCGCCATCGCCGCATGTTCCGCTGCCGGGTCTTCATACAAATGATCCCGAAGCACCAGCCGCACTGCCTCAAGATCGCCCACAGGAACAAAATCCTGCAGGTTCTCATACTCCAGCACCAGCGCCCCGTACTCATGCGGCGGCAGAACCTCAGTCGTCCCATTCGGCCGAACATCCCTGCCGGTCAGATAGTAGTTCGCCACGCGCGCCATCGAATCCTCGGATCCAACCGCCACCACAAATTGCATATCCGGCTTGTACTGCGGTTCCGCGGCCGCCAGCAGCGCTAGGCTCCCAGAAAAGCTCAGCCCCATCACGCCGACCGGCCGGCCGCCGTTATGCTGGTCCATCCAAACTGCCGTATCGCCAATGCTGGCAATCGAGCCAGCGCCCACATGGTAGTCCTTGATGTCCGGCAGCTCCGGCGTCAGCACCCGCAATCCACAAGACGCCATCGCCGACGCGAACGCCACCAGCCGCGGCTCATTCATCCCCAGGTAATGCACCCCATGCACGATCACCAGCGCCGGCGCATTCGGGTGATTCACGGGCGTATACATCCGCGCCTCAATCGCCCCACTAGGCAGCGGCAGCGTCATATCCGTCGTCGTCACCGAGTCTGAAACCATCCACCGCACCACCGCCGGCACGGGCTCATTAGCAACCCGATCCAGCACCGCAATCGCCTGCAGCCGAGCCGCCAGATACGGCCACGCCACCACCGCGTCCACCGCCAGCAGGATCGCCAGCAGCGCCACCAACGTCAATATATATCGTCGCGGATGTGTAGCAATCGCCTCGCGCCGCAAACGCAGCACGCGGGCAACGGAAGGGAATCGGGAAGCAGATTTAGACTGGGGCATCGTAGCCTTAAGAACCATGCACAAACTGGCGAATATGAACCACCGCAAACACCGCAACCCCGCCCACAGTCGCCAGCGTCAGCAACACCACACCAGCGAAGAACGCAATCCACAACCTCTTCATCTGCGTATCGACACGCGCGACCCGCATCTCAATCTCATCATTCGCCAGCTTGCTCGCGCGCACGTCGGCAGCAATCTTCGCCAGCATCTCGCCCTGCTCATTCAACTGGTGATAGATCCCCGCCTGTGCAGCGGCAATCTGCCGCAAGTCCCCGCGCATCCCATCGGCAACCTGGCCCAGGTCACCGCGCAACCCATCGGCCATCTGTTCCATTGCCCGCCGCGAATCTTCTCTGCTCTCTGACTTCGATTGCAGATACCTGTCCGCCACCGGCACCAGCCGTGTCACATGCGGAGCGAGTTCAAGCAACTGTGCCAACGCTTTCGGCCACATGCCGAGATTGTAGCGTCACTAAGGTGCTACAGCCGCTCCCGATCTTCGCCTGCGCAGGTAATCAGTTAACAGCTTCCCAATCGTCAGCAGCAGGATCACCGCAATAATGCACATCGACCACAGGCAATAAATGCACCACTTCTCGATGACGTACGCCTCCAGGAACGAAAGAAACGCAGCGCAGAAAAATCCAATCTCCGCCGCCTGCAGCGTCAGCCAGTACTGCTTGCTCAGCGCCAGCCCAGCAATCAGCGCATAGCCCAAAATCCCAATCGTCGCCACCGGTATATGGAACTTGCCCGAGTTTGGCGCTTCGTCGAACCCGATCGGCGGAAACACCGCATAGCGCCCGTGATTCACCGTGCCGCAGTCGAACTTTGCCGTCACCGCACACGGTGGCGCCTCCGCGGGGTTCTGGTAGTGGATCCTCAAAGCGAGGCAGGAGTCAAACATCCCGGCGAGTGCAAGTAACGCGATCAGATAGCGCATATCCCCCTCATTGTAAGAGACGCACCCTGGCAGGCGTCAAAATACTCAAAACCGGCTGAACGAATTGGACCGAAAGTAAATGTGAGGGAAGGCAATCGCCGCGCACCTCGGTCCGCATCCCTCTTCACGTACATTGGTAAAGGGTGCGTCCTTCCACGCTGTTAAGAGATCCTGGCCGCGCCTTTCGGAGACTTACACCATGCAGGCAGCAACAGAAACCACCACAAACTCCGCGCCAGCCATTCAAGACGAACTCCACATCTGGTCCGGCCTCTCCACCGCCGAAGACGCAAACGCCTGGGTCGAGCACCACCTCGCCGCCGCGCGCTCCTGCATCGCCCAGCTCGTCGACGTCACCGCCCCGCGCACCATCGAAAACACGCTCGCCCCCTACGACCGCGCCTGCTGGCATCTCCGCATGACCGGCAGCCAAAGCGGCGTCATGTTCATGGTCCATCCCCTCGCCGCCGTCCGCGACGCAGCCCAGCAGCTCTCCCAGGTCATCAGCGTCGAAGCCGTAGCCCTAAGCCTCAACCGCGACGTCTACCAGGCCCTCGCCGCCCTCGACGCAACTACCGCTGACGCCGCCACCCAGTACTACATCGACCGCGCCCTCCTCGGCTACCGCCTCTCCGGCGTCGACAAAGACGAGCCCACCCGCGACCGCATCCGAGCCCTTGCTGACCGCATGACCCAGCTCAGCATGTCCTTCAGCCGCACCGTCCAGGACGACGTCCGCAACATCCCCATCGACAACCCCGACGACCTCCTAGGTCTCCCCGCCGACTACCTCGCCCGCCACAACGTCCACACCGCTGAACCCAGCAGCGGCCCCTACCTCGTCGCCGACACGCCCGTAATACTCACCACCGATCCGCCTGACATGGCGCCCGTCATGACCTACGCCATCAGCCCCCAGCTCCGCCGCCGCATGTACCTCGCCTACAACGGCCGCGCCTACCCCGCCAACCAGCAGGTCCTCCTGGACCTTCTCGCCGCGCGCGAAGAGATGGCCAAGCTCCTCGACTTCCGCAGCTGGGCCGATCTCGCCACCGTAGACCAGATGATGGGCTCTGCAGCCAGCATGCGCACCTTCCTCAACGAAGTCGAGACCGCCGCCCGCGAGACCGCGCAGCACGAGTTCACCGAGCTCCAATCCTTCGTCCGCGAGCGCGACCCCAACGCGCTCCCGTTAACCCTAAGCGACGCCCGCTTCTGGGAAGAGCAATACCGCCGCGCCCGCTTCGACTTCGACTCCCAATCCGTCCGCCCCTACTTCCCCTACGAGCAGGTAGAAGCCGGCATCCTAACCACCGCCGGCAAACTCTTCGGAGTAGTCTTCTCTCGCAGCGCAGATGCAATCGTCTGGGCTCCCGGCGTAAAAGCCTTCGATGTCCTCGACAACGACGCAACCTCGCCCACCCACAACCAACCCATCGGCCGCATCTACCTCGACATGCACCCCCGCGAAGGCAAGAGCAAATGGTTCAGCGAGTGCTCGCTAGTCAGCGGCGTCCTCAACCACCAACTCCCCGAAGCCTCGCTCGTCTGCAACTTCCCCCAACCCACCGCCACCGACCCCGGCCTCCTGCAATACTCCGACGTAGTCACCTGCTTCCACGAGTTCGGCCACCTCATGCACGAGGTCCTGGGTGGCCGCCAGCGCTGGGCCGGCCAATCCGGCATCTCCACCGAAGGCGACTTCGTGGAAGTCCCCTCCCAGATGCTCGAAGAGTTCTTCGAAGACCCCGAGCTAGTCCGCACCTTCGCCCGCCACTACCAAACCAACGAGCCCATCCCCCACGACATCTTCGCCCGCATGGTCCGAGCCAGCGCCCACGGCCGCGCCCTCGCCACACTAACCCAGGTCATGTACGCAACGTACTCACTCGAAACCCACGACAAGCCCACCGCCGACCTAGACCTCGACACCCTCCTCCGCGCCGGCTACGACCGCTTCTCCAGCTACGAGTTCGTCGAAGGCAACCGCATGTACGCCGCCTTCACCCACCTGGTCGGCTACACCTCCAACTACTACACCTACCTCTACGACAAGGTAATGGCCCTCGAGTTCTTCGCCCAATTCGATCCCACCAACCTGATCGAAGGCCCCACCGCGCTCCGCTACCGCCGCGAGGTCCTGGAACCCGGAGGCTCCAAACCAGCCCGCGAGCTAGTCCAATCCTTCCTCGGCCACGAAACAAGCATGTCCGCCCTCAAGCAATGGATAGCCCGCGAGTTCGAAACTCACGAACCGGCCATCAACTAATTTTTCGCTGAGAGTGAATCGGCCTTTACCTACCGCGACTTCGCCTTAGGTTTAGTCTTCACCGCAACCTTCGCCACAGGCTTCACCGGCAACTTCCTCCGCAAAGGCTTCACTGGCGCCGCCTTGCGCACCGGGGCCGCCTTCCGCGCCGGAGCCTTCGCTGCACTCTTCGCCGCGGGCCTGGCCTTCACGGCCACCACCGGAGCCTTCGCCTTCACAGCAGCTACCGGTGCAGGCTTCGGCTTAGCCACCGCAACTGGCGCGGCTGCAACCTTCGCAGTCTCAACCTTCGCAGCAGGCGCGCCAGCCGCAGGCATCTCCGCCGCAGCCTCGCTCCCTTGACGCAGCGAGTGCACCACCACCCGCAGCATCTCTTCCTCCGGAGCCGGCTTGCCCGTCCAAATCTCAAACTGCCGAGCACCCTGCTGCACAAACATCTCCACACCCGTAATCACGGCAATGCCCTTCTGCCGAGCCAACCGCAGCAGCGGCGTCTCAATCGGGTTGTACACCAGGTCAAACACATACCGCGCATTAATCTCGTTCGCCTCCAGCGGCGAAGCCGGCGCATTCTTCGCACCGTTCCCCACATGCTTGCCCGTCCCAGCCATACCCACGGAAGTCGCATTGATGATCACATCGAACTGCGTCTTGGCCACGGCATCGCGCTTAATAGCCTTCGCGCCAGCCTGCCTCGCCAGCTTCTGCGCGGTCTCCGGTGTGCGGTTCAGAATATGGACCTCCGCACCCTTATCGCAGCAGCCAAACACCGCAGCCCGAGCAGCCCCGCCCGCGCCCAGCACCAGTACCTTCGCGCCGCGCAACGAAAGCCGCCGCTCCAGCGGCGAGATCACGCCGGCTACATCCGTATTGAACCCGTAAAACTTCCCATCCTGCGCGCGCAAAATCGTATTCACCGCGCCAATCTTCGCCGATAGCGGATCAGTCCGCTCCAGCATCGGCATCACATCCTGCTTCAGCGGCATCGTGATGCTCAGCCCCTGGATCGGAACCTCGCGCGCCAGCTTGAACAGGTCCTCAGCCTTCGACGTCTGCAGTCCCAGGTACACCGCATTCACCGTCTCCCGCCGGAACGCCGTATTCATCATCAGCGGAGACATCGAGCTCTTGATCGGATTTCCCGCCACGCCATAGATCTTCGTCGCCGCGTCCACCTGGTCCACGCGATAGGTCTCAATCAGCGTCCGCGCCGCAATCTGTCCCGGAGCCGTCTCCTCGCCCACGCTAGCCGCCGCAAACGTAAACGCCGACCCAGCCCTCAGCCCCAGCACCCGCGAAATAATCCCCGCCTCGCCCATGCAAATTCCCACCACGCTGGAGTTCGACTCATCCTCCACGCGCTCCAGGAACTTCATCAGCGTCAGGTTGTCGGAGAGCGACCGCGCCGTCGGCACAATCTTGTAGAAGTCCGGAGCATACGGTTGCATCCTCTTATAGATTGCATCCAGCTCCTTGGTCGCATGGAAGTCGTGGTGGCTCAGGATCACCGCCGCCCCCGCTTCCCGCAAATGGCTTATCGTGTGCTTGGGCAGCTTCTCAATCGACTCCAGCTCGATGTCCACCAGGTGGAATCCCGCCGCCGCCGCCTTCATCAGCACATCCAGCGCCGCCGTACGCGAGCCATCAAATCGTCCGCCATGTTCCTTCGTCCGGCAAGTGGCAATCACGGTAGCCGCGCCATTTGCCGTCAGAAAATGCTTCAGCGCCGGCAGCGCAGCCGCTGGCTTGGCCAGATAATCCAGCCGAAATTCCAGGAAAGTGGACTCTTTCAGTACTTCCGTGGCCTTCTCGATCATCTCAGTCGGAGACGTACCAATAATGGCCACACAGAGCTTCCCGATACGCGAGCGGAGCAGATGCGAGGCGATTTGATTTGTATTAATCATGCTGCAGTCGCGGTATGATACACACCGATCTCCCTCAAATGCAATAGGTTGGCCCTGATTTTCCAATGGAAAGTCCAAAAAATTCCCGGCAGCCTACGCCGGCTCCAAACGCTGGCTCCAAACGAGCACTCCCGGCGCAGACCTCAGGAGCTTCTCTTCTTTCCATCTAACACGCTGCGCCATTGGACGTGCACGGCTGGTGAAGGTTGCACATAAGATGTTGTTTGCTATCCAGATTCCTCATCCACGCGAAAATAAAGCAACCAAAATCTCTTCTCGTGCGTCTTTATAGGTAACTGAGAGGCTATTCAATCTGTCCTACCTGAAGTAAGTTCCTATCCTTTTTGCCCTCTTTTCGGGCGACCCCCAAGTGAATTCCTCAGTTTTTCCCCTCCCCCAAGCCTCTCAAGGGCCCGCCAGAAAGCGGGCCCGAAATCTTTAAGCCCTCAAATTGGCATTTGCCTCCCGTCCGGCCTCCAACCGCCGCTTTGTACAATCCCCCTTATGCCCCCCCGCCCCACTCCCGACATCGTCTCCATTCCCGCCTTCAGCAGATACCCGTGGCTCCGAGCCGGCTTCAGCACCCGCCAGGAAGGCCTCTCCACCGCCTACGCCGGCGGCGGCCCCGCCGAACAGAACCTTGGCTACACCCCCGAAGATGACCCCCTTCA
>JBAVDD010000288.1:0-4361 GCA_049587035.1 Acidobacteriaceae bacterium
GGAATTGGGCCCGGAAATGGGGACGGCCTGCTTGGAAGAATCGACCATAACACATGCAGTATGAGGTAGTTGGCGGCATAGTTCACCGGTTACCGTGGGGCCGGGGAGGGGTAGCTTGTCGGTGGACTCCGAGGGGACGGTGAAGTGGAGTTGGACGGTGTTAAATATGCGGGTTGCGGTCAGATTTTGGACGGGTTGGGGTAGATGGAGGGAGGGGGGTCTTGGGGGGCCGGGGCTGGCGCAACCGGCCATGATAAAGGCTGTGGATAGAGCGAGATAGCGGATGGATGAAGGGGTGCGCCGGCCGCTGGGGTGAGACGGGTCCATGGAGATGAGCCTATCATTTTGGTGCGGTTTGAACCCGGCTATGTGCTGCAAATCGGGGGCTTGAGGTTCGTTTTCTGCGTTGGTTGTGAACGGCTATGCCCAGGCCTTTAATTCGGGGTAGCGGGCGTAGATTCGTTGCTGATCTTCGGAAGGGAGTTGGCCGAGGCGGATGGGTTTGTCCTGGGGGCGGAGTTCTTTTTGGTTGAGGACGTTCATCAGGCTCCATTCGCGCTGAAGCTTGTCGGGCTCATGCGCGGGTAGGTCGTAGCGGGTGAAGTCGATGGCCATGTAGGGGGTGCTTTTTTCCCAGTTGCGGAGAAGGGCGAGGCGGAACTCCTGGTTCATGTACCAGCGGATCTCTAGATCTTTTTCTGAGCCGGGCGCGCCGGTGCCTTTCTCGTTGAGGCGGTAGTTGAGCTTGTCGTTGTTGGGGGTGTGACGGCGCCAGTCCGTGCCGAACTCGCCTTCGGTGATGACGCGGGTGTCGGGCCAGCGGTCTTGGATGGATTGCAGCCACCAGGTCAGGTCGTCGTCGTGGCCGATGGAGACCTCCCAGATGGCGGTGACCCAGCCGAAGCCGTTGAGGGTGTGGCCGGTGTCGAAGTGGATGGCGGTGGTGTCCATCATCTCTTTGCGGCCGATGGTGATGCCGAGGTCCTGGACGGTTTCGATGGGGCCTACGCCCATGCGGCTGTTGAAGCCGCCTTGAAAGCCGTTGCGGCGAGCGGAGAGAAAGTCGCAGGTCCAGCCGTCGAGGCAGACGCAGTCGATGAAGTCGGAGGGGCTTTGGGCGGGCTTTAGATAGTGCTCGCGGCTGGGGTAGTAGGGGTAGCAGATGCCGCCGTCTCCGTCTCCGTTGTCGATGCCGTGCTGGCTCCAGATCTGGCCCTGGCAGACGTGGATGCCTTCTTCGGTGGCGAGTAGGTGCTGGTTTTTTGCGTCCATGAAACCGGCGATGAGGGACTGCGGACGGTAGTTGTTGCCTACCATGTTTGTGATGAGTTGCAGGGCCTTGTGGATGGTGGCCTGGATTTGGTCGCGGGTGTTGTACATGGGCGCGAAGTAGCCGCCGGGGATGAAGGTGATCTCGTCGCCGTAGCGGTGGTGATAGGAGGCCAGTAGGCGGCGGGCGTCGATGTACTCCTGGCGCTGGTCGTTGAGGGCCAGCCAGCTGATGGCCCAGGTCATGGTGCCGTTGGGACAGCCTCGGGCGAAGGCTTCGCGGCGGGCTCGGATGTGCGCGGGAGTGTTAGCGGGGGACTCGTCCTGACCGATGTTGCGGGTGGGGGTGACTTCGATCTGGTTTACACGCACGACGGAGATATGGGTGACAAAGCGTCCGTGCAGTGGCGGTGGTGTCGCGCTCCATGCGAGTGCGTCGATTGCCTGCGAAGCAAGTGTGAGGGCGCTTGCGGTTCCGGCTGCGCGGTTGAGAAACTTTCGCCTGGTCCAGAGAGGGTGCATTGGGTTGGGTCCTTTCGGGTTCGGCTCGTGCGCGAGTGGAGGCGCGATGGAGATGTTACCGAAAGGCTGGGGTGTCTGTCGCTTCGCGCTGCGTGTCGAGATGGAGGAGCTCGCGGTCGATGCGATCGAGCAGGAGCGCGCAGCGGGTGCTGGAGACTTTGCGGATGAAGAATTTATCGGTGGTTGCGGCCAGTGCGAAGGCGTCGTCTCCGGAATCGAAGGAGCGGTCTCCTGTTGGTTTGATCAAATGCAGGGGAGCGAACTGGTTGGTTGCTTCTCCGCGGTCCTCGATGCGGCATGTGAATTCGCCGAACTCGGAGTTCGCGACGATGGTGTGGAAGAAATGTTCATCGACGCCATAGACGCTGCGGTAGGAGCGGACGTAGGCGGGGTGGGTGTCTGCGAACTCTAATATCTTCGTTACACACGGGTTGGTTAACGCCCACCATGAGCTGCCGAAGTAGGGCGTCATGCCGATCTCCTTCGCTAGATTGCGGCCCATCATTCCGCTGATCTTGTTCCAGATGGGCCGGATCTTCTTGTCGAGAGCGGCGTTGCTGGTCAACGGTTTCATGCGCCAGCGGCGTCCGATTAGTTTGTGGAGATGAGAGCCGGGACGAATGGGTGTTGTCGCAATCCACTCGCGTTTGGGGTCTTGAGCGAAGGCTGCTTCCAACGCGGCCAATGGCTTGACGGGATAACAGACTCCGGAGATCAGAATGAAACGGTCGAAGTCCGCGGTTTGGCGAGCGACCTTTAGCATCGTCAGCGTCGCTTCGATCTGAGAGTAATCAGCCCAGTAGACGGGGGTGCGGGGTTGCACGATGGTGACGCCTGGGAGTGCGGCGATTTTTTGCACGGGGAAATCTTTAGATTTCTGGTCGACGTGCACGAAGATGGCGTGGCCGCTCAGCCTGCGACAGAGGCGCTCGAGTTGCGGCGCGTCGTTATGCGCTTCGATGAGGAAAGCGATGCGGGGGGTCGGCATGAGTCAACTTTAGCATTGTGAGGATGCGCGTTCGGCGGGGTGGGAGCGTGGTTGGCTGGGTTAGAGCGGATCACCTATAGGTGTAGAGGGGGCACAAGCGGTGGCAAAGACGAATACAGGGATCTCTCCGCTCCGTCCGCAAAAAACGCGGACTCCGGTCGAGATGACGAGGGTGGGAAAGAGGCAACGTGCGCGGACTCTGGTCGAGATGACGAGCTCTGTACCTGCGAGAGATGCTCTAGTCGTTGAGGAACATGGCTTCGATGGCTTGCCAGTTGTCTACGCGGCGGTAGCCTGTGATGTGGATGTTGGCGGGGCTGGTGTAGAGGATGCCTTCTCTGATGGTTGCGCCGTTTCGGGTGTCTTGGAAGAGATCTAGCTGGCGGGGGTTGTCGTCGATGAGGTAGTCGGCGCGGAGGATGGACTTGTTGCCGCAGAAGACGATGTGGGAGGTGGGGATGAAGGGGAAGTGTTCGGCTAGCCAGTCGTACTTGGAGGTGAAGCTGGAGGGGACTTCCATGGCGGCGGAGGCGATGAAGATTTCGTAGCGGGACTGGAGACGGTTGAGGACGCGCTGTGCGTCGGGCATGACGTCGAGGACGCGGAAGAAGTCGTCGTTGTGGAGGTAGTTGTCGATGATGTGGTGACGCTCGGCGGGGGCGACTTGCCAGAGGCGGCGGCCCTGGAGGTCGTCGAGGGAGAGAGGCGTAGCGGGGTCGTTGGCGAAGTCGCGGTTGTAGCGGTTGAGGTGTTCTCCGAGGGCGTCGGCGATGACTTCATCCATGTCGACGGCGATGATTTTGCGGGCGGGGGATTGCGGGGATTGCATGTTGCGGTGAGGCTCCAAGGGCAGGGGGTAAAGAGTAGAGGGTAGAGGGTAGAGAAAACCTGGGGTTGGTTAGGGGTTGGTGGCGGCGGATAGTTTTTCGCCTGGGGTCCAGCGGACTGGGGCGTCGCGGCGGGGATCATAGAAGAGCATGCGGCCGCAGGTTTCGCAGGTGAAGATCTGGTCGTCGTGGTCGCGGCCGGTGAGGTCGTTCCAGCGCTGGGGGCGGACCATCATCTGGCAGGCGGCGCACTTGTGGTCGAGGGCTTCGGAGAGGCCGGTGCCTTTGGCTTTGGCGATGCGGTCATAGGTGGAGAGATGGGCCTCGCCGGTGGAAGAGGTCTCGATGAGGGTGCGGGTGGCGGTGCGCTCGGTATCAATGGAGGCGATGGAGGCGGTGTGGCGGGCGGCGATGTCGGTGGCGCGGACGCGCACGGCGGCGAGAGTGGCGGTGGTGACTTCTAGGGTGAGGGTGGCCTCGTCGCGGGTGAGACCGACTTTGTCGGTGCGCTCGAGGGAGGCCAGCTCTTCGTCTTCGAGGTTGGCGATGGTTTGGTTGGAGAAGGCGATCTCGTGCTCGAGGGCGGTGATCTGCGCGGCGGAGGTGGCGGTCTCCATCTGCTTGCGGAGGCGAGAGATCTTGCCCTGGCGGTCTTTGACTTCGAGCTCTTGAGAGCGACGGAGGGTTTCTTCTTTGGCGAGGGATTTGGTGGCTTCGGCGAGGGCGACCTCGGCGCGGGCGCGGGTGGTTTGCGC
>JBAVDD010000289.1:0-5853 GCA_049587035.1 Acidobacteriaceae bacterium
TTGTTTGGGCCGACGGACCCGGCGAGGAACGGTCCCCGCGGGCCGGGAGCGTCGGTGGTGTTGCGCGATTCGGCATCGGTGACGAGTTACAAGCATGTGGCTGGTGTGGATCCTGGATTGGCCAGGATTTCGGTGGAAGCGGTGATGGAAGCTGTTCGTGCGGTGATGATCCAAGCACGCGGCGCTTGATTTGAGAGAATGATGGGATGGGTTCGACAGGCGTGACGAAGGCCGATGGCAGAACGCGCTGGCAGAAGATCGCGCGCAGGGTGAGAGTGCCGCTGGGGTTTGTGGTGGCTGCGATCTTCCTGATCTCTGCGTGGCCTACTTGGCACACGCTGGGATGGAGCCTGCTGCTGGTGCTGCCGGGATTGTGGCTGCGGGGATACGCTGCGGGATATGTGAAGAAGAATGCGGAGCTGACACGCACGGGACCGTATGCGTATACCCGCAATCCGCTCTACCTGGGTTCCACGTGCATTGCGGCCGGCTTTGCGGTTGCGGCCGGCCAACTGTGGTTGGGCTTACTACTCGTCGTGCTGTTTCTGGCAATTTATGTGCCGACGATTCTGTCGGAGGAGGCGTATCTGCGGGGGGTGTTCCCTTCCTTTGCTGAGTATGCTCAAAAGGTGCCACGGTTGCTGCCGCGGCTGACTGCAGCGCGCTTCGCAGATGCCGATGCAGGCCAGGGACGGTTTTCGACGGAGCGTTACCGGCATCATCGCGAGTACAATGCCCTTATGGGCGCAGCTGCAATCTATGCGGCCTTGACCCTGCGTATGCTGATGAGACACTGAAGCGGTGCAGGTGCGTCCAATACCCGGGGAGATGCTGATTTGATGGCCGTTCGAATGGCCCCATTGCGGGTCTGGATAGACTCGACGTCGGTGGCCATGGCGATGGCGGCCGTAGTTGCGGCTGCCTGCTTGGGAGTGATTGCGCCGGCGGCGGCGCGAGCACAGCAAATCAGCAAACCAGCGGCTGCGGCGGTTCAGCGGTCGATCCCGGTTCTGCAGCCGCCGCTCTCGACGTTTGATTACCCGCAGCATGAGACGTTGACCTATACAGTGGATTGGCGCGTGTTTACTGCTGGGACGGCGGTTTTCCACCTGGACCAGGTGGGCAACATGCTGAAGATCTCCGCGACTGCCGACTCGATTGGCGCTGTGAACATGCTGTTTCCGGTGGTAGACCGATTTCAGTCAGGATTCGATCTGAAGACGGGATGCTCGACGGGGTTCGATAAGCAGACACAGGAGGGCCGGCGGAAGATTGCCAGTGATCTGATCTTTGACTACGTGCATGGAAAGCAGACCAGGGATGAGCGGAACCTGGTCAAGGGAACGGCCACCCACCTTGTCGCGAACATTCCCGCCTGCGTGACCGACTCGCTCTCGGCGATGTTTTATACCCAATCGCAGACGCTGACACCAGGGCAGACGGTGTATTTTCCGCTGGCAGACTCGATGCGGACCGTTACTGTGGGGATGAAAGTGGAGGACCGCGAGGAGGTTAAGACACCCGCGGGGACCTTCCAGGCCATCAAAGTGCAAGCGACCGCTGATGAGGGGGTCGTGAAGAATCGGGGCAGCATCTGGATCTGGTACACGGACGATGCACGGCATCTGCCCGTGCAGATGCAGGCGAGACTCTTCTGGGGAACGATCACGTTCCACCTGCAGTCGGTTGATTTCAAGTAGTATGACCGCGGAGAATAGGGACAGCCGCGCAAGCGGAGATAGTGAGACAAAGACCATGAGCAGTGAGACAGGCGCCAACCAACAAGACGAGTTAGTGACCATCGCGGTATTTCCCGAGCCAATGGAAGCCAACATGGCCCGGTCCGCTTTGGAAGCAGCGGGGATCGAGGTATTTCTGCTGGGTGAGACGGCCAACAGCATGATTCCAGTCGCATTCGAATCACAGCTACAGGTGCACACCGCGGATGAAGCGGAAGCGCGCAGCCTGCTGGAGGCGATGGACAACGATCCCGAGTCGCTGGAGAGTGTTACGGCCGCGGAGATTGCAGCGGAGGGCTCGGAGAAGTGAGCCGCTCGCGCGCCGTCGTCTGCCTGTCGGGCGGGATGGATTCGACTGTCTGCGCAACGCTGGCGGCGCGCGACTACGACACGTATGGCGTGCATTTCAGCTATGGGCAGCGGACGCAGGCGCGTGAGCTTCGAGCTGCTCGAGAGGTGGCAAAGGCGGTTGGACTGCAGGAGCTGATGGAGCTGGAGACGGACCTGTTTCGGCGCATAGGCGGTTCGGCGCTGACGGATGCGAGCATCGATGTTCCGGCGGCGAGTACTGAGAGCGAGGGGGATGCGGCTGCCCGCGTGGGAGACTACGTTCCAGTGACGTATGTTCCGTTCCGGAATGCGCATTTCCTGAGCGCGGCGGTGAGTTGGGCCGAGGTGCTGGGAGCAAATACAGTGTTTATCGGGGCCGTGGAGCAGGACAGCTCCGGCTATCCTGACTGCAGGCCCGCATATTACGACGCGTTCAACGAGCTCATTCGAATGGGCACGAAGGAGGGCTTAATCAGGGTCGTAACACCACTGATCAAGCTGCGAAAGCATGAGATTGTGAAGCTGGGAGTTGAATTGGGCGCTCCGTTACATGTAAGTTGGTCGTGCTACTCAGGTGAAACCGAGGCCTGCGGAGTGTGCGAGAGCTGCGATCTACGGTTGCGAGCATTTTCGGCAGCCGGCGTCACCGACCCAATCCTTTACGCACCAAAACGTACGGCACAAGAGTATACGAACGCCCGTTAGCGAATAACGCACCGGGCTGACCCTGAAAGAAGGACGAAGAAATGATGAATACATTTAAAGGCTCTTTATTCTCAAAGTTTGCAGGCATCGTGGGCGTGGCGATCTTCGCGGTTGCACCGGCGTTTGCTCAACACCCTGGAGCGACCGTGCATGGGCACGTCACGAATCCTGCGGGACAGCCTTTCACCAAAGGCGATGTGAAGTTTACGCAGGATGAAACCGTTGCGCTCAAGGACGCCAAGATCAGCAACACGGCGCCGATTGACGCTTCGGGAGACTACACGGTTTCTGGTGTGGCGCCGGGCGACTACTTTGTTTATATAGTGCAGTCCGACAATAAGACCGTTGACCGGCAAGAGTTGAAGGTGAAGGCCACCGACACCGACGTGACACTGAATGACGACATGTCACGTCCGGAGTACATCAAGGGCCTTACTCCCGAGGAGCAGAAGCAGATTGAGGAGTACAAGAAGAAAAATGCTGCGGTGGTGGATGCCAACAAGGTGATCGCTCAGCTGAACGTGACGCTGAAGACGGTTCGCGCGGACCTTGCAGCTGCGGCGGCGAACAAGGACGATGTGAGCAAGGATGTTGCCAGCATGAAGGAAGCCGTTGGCGTGAAGCCGGACGTAGGGCTGCTGTGGTTGACTTACGGAGACACGCAGCTGGCGCAGGGACGCCACCTGGCTAACGAGGACAAGAAGGCGGGCAAGCCGGCTTCGGCGGACACGGCAGCGACGCAGTTGTACAGCGACTCTGTGGATGCGTACAAGAAGGCCATCGCGCTGGATTCGGCGGCAGCAAAGCCGAACGTATCGGGTTTGGCGGCGGACTACAACCAGCTTGGCAATGCGCTGACTGCAGAGGGTAAGACGGATGATGCCACAGCGGCGTTCGACAATGCTGCCAAGACGGATCCCTCGAAGGCAGGCATGTACTACAAGAATGCGGCTGCGGTGCTCTACAACGCCGGCCAGATGGATGGAGCGCTGGATGCTGCGAATAAAGCGATTGCAGCCGATCCTAACGCAGCGATTGCGTATTTCATCAAGGGTCAGGCTTTGGTTACGAAGTCAGCAATTGATCCGAAGACGAACAAGCTCACCCCACCACCAGGATGTGTCGATGCCTACGAGAAGTTTCTGCAATTGGCTCCAAACGATCCGCAGGTCCCGCAGGTGAAGGCCGTGCTGGCTAGCCTGGGTCAGACCATCGACAGTTCTTATAAGGCACACAAGAAGAGATAAGGATGCATTTCCGTGAGAGCCTCGGCCAGTGCGATGTGGCCGGGGCTTTCGTGTCTTTATACGGAACGGAATTTGCGCCCGGAGTAGAATCTGCCGATGAGTGAGAAAGTGTTGTGCTTTGAAGACGCGTTGAATGAGGTGCTGATGCATGCGCGTTCGGTAGTGCGAGAGCGCGCGGTGGAGACCGTGGAGCTGCTGCGGGGTGCAGGACGTGTGCTTGGGGCAGCGGTGGTGGCGGATCGGGATCAGCCGGGGTTTGATCGGGCTACCCGGGATGGGTATGCGGTGCGGGCGGGGGATGTGGGTGGGGAGTTGAGGGTTGTGGGGTTGGTTAGGGCTGGTGAGCGGTGGGTGGGTGAGGCGGTTGGTGAGGGAGAGGCGGTTGAGATCATGACTGGTGCTCCTTTGCCTGCTGGGGCGGATGCGGTGGTGATGGTGGAACATACGGCGGTTGTTGATGGGGTGTTGCGGGTGGAGCGGGCGTTGAGGGTTGGGGAGAATGTTGTGCCTCGTGGAGCGGAGGCTCGGGCTGGGGATTTGGTGTTGCCTGTGGGGCGTGTTTTGGGAGCGGCGGAGATTGGGGTTGCGGCTAGTTGTGGGGTGAGCGAGGTGATGGTGTTTGCTCGGCCGAAGGTGGCGATTGTGGCTACGGGCGATGAGTTGGTGGAGCTGGATGAGCCTATGTCGGAGGCGCAGATACGGAACTCTAATAGCTATGCACTCGCTGTGCTCGTGCAGGATGAAGGTGGAGTTGCAGAGCGTTTGGCTATTGCTCGGGATTCGTTGGGCGAGCTGCGGGCGCAGGTTGCGGAGGGTCGTGAGGCGGATCTGCTGCTGCTTTCGGGTGGGGTTTCGATGGGCAAGTATGACCTTGTGGAGCAGGTGCTTGCGGAGTTTGGTGCGGAGTTCTTCTTTACTGGTGCGCTGATTCAGCCGGGAAAGCCTGTTGTGTTTGGGAGATTGCGGAGCGAGAAGGGTTGGACGTATTTCTTTGGGCTTCCGGGAAATCCGGTTTCGGCTCAGGTTTGTTTTGCGCTGTTTGTTGCTCCGATGTTGCGTGCGCTTGCGGGTCGGAAGGAGATTGAGCCGGTGTTTGTGGAGGCTCGGTTGGCGGAGGATGTGAAGGGTGGGGCGAAGGTGACGCGGTTTCTGCCGGCTGAGGTTTCTGGGGCTTGGGATGGGGTTGCGGTGCGGGTTGTTGGTTGGCAGGGTTCGGGGGATGTGGTGGCGAATGCTCGCGGGAATGGGTATGTGGTGCTGCCGATGGGCGTTGAGCAGTTCCCTGCCGGGCTGACGGTGCGGGTGTTGCTGCGGTAGGATTGCCGCATGACGGAGAAGCTTTCGCACTTTGATGAGGTTGGGCAGGCTCGGATGGTGGATGTTGGGGCCAAGGTTGAGTCTCGGCGGGAGGCTGTGGCTTCGGCGTTTGTGGAGTTGAATGAGGCTGTTCTGGCTGCGCTTCCGAAGAATCCTAAGGGGGACCCTTTGGAGGTGGCTCGGTTTGCTGGGATTCAGGCGGCTAAGCGGACTTGGGAGTTGATTCCTATGTGTCATCCGCTGGCGCTTAGTTTTGTTGATGTGCAGGCTAAGGTGGTGGCCGGTGGGGTGGAGATTCTGGCTACCGCGGCTACCGTTGCTGGGACTGGCGTTGAGATGGAGGCTATGACTGCGGCTTCGGTTGCGGCGCTTACGGTTTATGACATGACCAAGGCGCTGGATAAGGGGATTCGGATTCGGGAGGTGGTGTTGCTGTCGAAAACCGGTGGAAAAAGTGGGGATTATCGGCGGTCCTGCGCGGACGGCGAGAGTTAATTTCGAGGTGGGTACGTAGG
>JBAVDD010000290.1:0-1758 GCA_049587035.1 Acidobacteriaceae bacterium
CAAATGCAGCTTCTGCAACTTCGCCTCGGGTGTCTCCTCGCCCTCAACCATCGAATCTTACGTCGATCAGCTCTGCCGCGAGATCGACTCCTCCTCCGCCGCAGCTGCTGCACTTGACGCAGACCTCCCGCGCCTCGTCGACACCATATACTTCGGCGGCGGAACCCCCAGTCTGCTCGACCCAACCCAACTGCAACGCATCTTCGCAGCGCTGCACCGAAACTTCACCGTCGCTCCGACCGCCGAAATCACCCTCGAGGCTGCTCCCACGCAGATCGCCGACAACGTCCTGGCCGAAGCCCAGCGCCTGGGCGTCAATCGCATCAGTCTAGGCGTTCAGTCGTTCGTCGATCGCGAGAGCGCAGCCGTCGGTCGCACTCACACCGAGCGCGAGTGCATTCGCGAGATCCTCCGCCTGCAAGCAGCCGGCCTCACCAACGTCGGCGCCGACCTCATCGCCGGCCTCCCCTATCAAACCGACGCAACCTGGCAGCACTCCCTCGAAGTAGCGACCAGCATCGGCCTCGCACACCTCAGCGTCTACATGCTTGAGGTCGACGAGGACTCGCGACTCGGTCGCGAAGTCATCGCCGGTGGCCAACGCTTCCACGCCCACGGCGTTCCCTCCGACGAGTTCTCTGCCGCCTTCTACGAGACCGCATGCGAGTGGCTGCCGCAGCATGGCTTCCCGCAGTATGAGATCTCAAACTTCGCACCTACGCCCCTGCAATCCCGCCACAATCGCAGGTACTGGCAGCGCGATCCCTACCTCGGCTTCGGCCTTGACGCGCACTCTATGCTGCTGCGCCCCAACGGCGCCGTTCGCTTCTGCAATCCCGATGAGCTCTCGCACTACATCCCCGAGAAACTGTGCATCGCGCCCATCGACGTTCATGAGCGAGAAGCATTCGAGGAGACTCTCTTCCTTGGTCTTCGCATGAATGAAGGCGTGCGCGTCGATGAACTTCGCGAAAGCTTCCCGACCGAGCTCGTGTCTCCCGCGCTCGATGCCGCAGCCGAACTCATGCGCGACGGCCTCATGATCGAAAACAACGGCTGCTGGCAGCTCACACTGCGCGGACGCCTGCTCTCCAACGATGTATTCACCAACCTGTTGATGAGCGTCGCAGCCTGAGCGGCCTCCGGAGGACATACAGTTGCCAGCAACCTCGAACGTAATCGATCTGCGCAGCGACACCGTCACCCGCCCCACGCCCGCCATGCGCGCGGCCATGGCCGCGGCTGATGTAGGCGACGACGTCTACGGGGAAGATCCCACGATCAACCAACTCGAGGCTCGCGCCGCCGAAATCTTCGGCCGCGAAGCTTCCATCTTCGTTCCCACCGGCACCATGGGCAATCAGATTGCTATCCGCCTCCATACGGAACACGGCCAGGAGGTCATCTGCGAAGCTCGCTCGCACGTCCTCGACTGGGAGATGGCGATGATGTCGGCCTTCTCCGGATGCTCACCTCGCGCCATCTTCAGCGAGCATGGCATCCTCACCTGGTCACAGATTCGCGCCGTCATCGCACCAGGCATGTACTACCGCGCGGCCACCGGCCTCATCTGCCTTGAAAACTCGCACAATATGGCCGGCGGCACGGTCACGCCGCTCGACATCTATGAAGAGATCTGGCAGGGAGCTGCCAACGCCGGTCTGCCCACGCACCTCGACGGAGCGCGTGTCTTCAACGCCGCGGTCGCGCTCGGTATTCCAGTAGCAGAGCTCACACGCGGCTTTGACACCGTTAACT
>JBAVDD010000291.1:0-16265 GCA_049587035.1 Acidobacteriaceae bacterium
GGAAGGGCTTGCGATGTGGAACTGGAAGAAGAAACGGCTTGTGCGAAGGCATTGCAGGCGAATTGGTTGAGGATGAGGGCGAAGGAGAGAATGAGGGCGAGTGCGCGGAGAGCTTGTTTGGTTGCGGAAGATTCTGCGGAGTTCATGGTCGGACCTCGATCGTATGGCCGCGTATAGGAGCGTGCCATCTAAAGCAGAGAACGAGGCTCGAAAAAAAAAGACGCCGAAACAGGGAAATATATTTAGTTGCGGTGATTTTGCAATTTATTTTTGAACGCGCTCACGCTACGCGAGGGGCATTGCTCGTGCGCGCGTCGAGCCATCTAGTAGACGGCGATCGAGAGCGTTGGGTCTGCGTTGGTCCAGGCGGCGGAGGTGAAGGTCGCTACGGGCGGGATGTTGCCGTCTCCGGTGGTGGAGAACTTGAGGACCGTGGGAGTGGCCGTGCTGCCGCAGGTAGGCGTGGAGACGACGTAGAGGTAACCCTCGTTGTCGAGAGCAATGCCGCCGACGCAGCCGAGTTCGGTGGCGCTGCCGGTGATGTCACGGAGGGGTGGGGTGTTGCCGGTGGCGCCTGGTTCGAAGATGAGGATGCTGGAGACGCCGGAGACGACGTTGGCGACGTAGAGATTGCCGGCGGAGTCGGTGGCCAGGCCCTGTGGGCTGCCGACTCCGAGCGTGGTGAGTGCGCCGCCGAGAGAATTTGAGGGGGTGGTTGCGCCGGGAGCAAAGACTTCGATGGGAGCGATCGGGATGCTGTTCAGCGGAGGCGCGGTGGCAACGTAGAGCTTGCCGGAAGGATCGACGGCCGTTGCTTGCGGTCCTGCGGTGGAGGTGATGGTTACGGTGCTGGTGGGCGCGACGGAACCCGTTGCGGGGGAGTTGAAGATGGATATGCCGCCGGAGGTGTTGGAGGCGTAGAGATCGCCGGCCGCATCTGTGGAGAGAGCGCTCATGGTCGTGAGGCCGGTGGTGGCATTGAAGGGGATGGAACGGGTGGGCTGCGCGTTGTTAGAGGAGTCGACGGGGAACTCGAGGATGGTGGATCCGGTCGTACCCTCTGTGGCTGCTGTGTAGATGTTGCCCGTGCCATCGACGGCGAGGAAGCCCAGCGAGGTGACGTTGAGGTTGGCAATGGTGGACACAGGTGTGGCTGCGCCGGAAGCGTCCGTGGAGAACTGCAGGATGGTGCCGGTGGCAGCGGCGGCCGGAGTGGTTGTGGCCGGAGTGTTCTGTATGACGTAGACCCCGGTGGAGGGAGCGCCGTTGGTATCGCCGAAGGTGGTGCCGTCTCCTGAGCAGCCGGTGAGAGCGACGACCAGACCAAGGGTGAGACCAAATGAAGCGAAGGCTGCAAGGGTGTTAGCTGGAATCCGCCTAGGGTTCCTTGCAGCGATCGATGCGGATGATTTCATGCCGCCTCCGTAGAGAGTATCCCGAGTGTGACAGACCGACGTGATAACGCCGTGCCGGTGAGAGGGAATCTCAGCCGGCGCTAAAGATCATTTTTCTCATTCAAGCATATATCGGGAGGGTTCGGATAAAGCGGAGGTTAGTGGCAGGAGAGATTCGTGCAGGGGACTCTTTGCAGATTCTCTATCGGATTAGTGGCAGCTAGTGGCGCGCTAGTTCGGCTTCGGAGGGGAGGGTATCGGCGAAGGCTTCATCGGACGATTCGCCGAGACCGCCGAAGCGGCGCTCGCGGTGCTGGTAGTCGGCGATGGCTTCGAGGAGATGGATGCCGCGGAAGTCGGGCCAGAGGCGCTCTGTGACGAAGATCTCGGCGTAGGCGATCTGCCAGAGGAGGAAGTTGGAGATGCGCTGCTCGCCGGAGGTGCGGATGACTAGGTCGGGATCGGGCATGTGCGCGGTGTAGAGGGAGTTATTGAGCTGCGGCTCGTCAATGCGGGACTTGATGGCGTCATCGACGCCTTCGGCGGCGAGCATGTCTTCTACCGAGATGCCGCGCTGGTGGGCTTCCGCTATGAGGGTGTGGACAAGAGTACGGGCGGCGTCAACGATCTCGGAGCGGGCACCATAGTTGAGCGCCAGGGTGAGGGTGGTGCCGGTGCTTTTTGCGGTCTGTTCGGATGCCCACTGCATCGTGTCCTGAACTTCCTGGGGGAGTTCGCGGGTGCGGCCGATGTACGCCATGCGAATGTTGTTGTCGTTCATGCGCTTGACGTTGGAGATGAGGTAGGTGCGGAGCAACTTCATGAGGAAGTTGACTTCGTTTTTTGGACGGCGCAGGTTGTTCTCGAGCGAGAAGGCGTAGAGGGTGATCCATGGAAGGTCGATGCGCGAGGCTGTTTCTACGACGAACTGGACGCACTCGGCGCCCTGCTGGTGGCCGAGGAAACGTTTGAGGGCGCGCTTGCCGGCCCAGCGGCCGTTGCCGTCCATGATGATTGCGACGTGTTGAGGCATGCGCGCAGGATCGAGCGTGTCATAGACGGCACGCTCTTCGGGCGTTAGCTCGTTGGCCCGGTTGGAGCGATGATAGACGCGGCTGGAAGAGGTTTCGCGCACGGTGACTCTTAAGAATGACGATAGCTGAAAAGCTGGAAGTAGGGAACAGAAAGCGGAAAACTGCCCGAAAATGGAGGAAACTCCTGCTCGGGATGCGGGCTAAAGCGGAGAGGCGTCGCAGAGCTTGTCGGAGAGAACAAGGGCTGCGACGCCACGGAGGTTCGGTGATGCGCGAAGGCGGGTTAGGCCGTTCGGCGGTTGCGGCTCTGTGAGAGCTCGCGGACGTGGTTGAGAAAGATCGATTTCTGGGTGGAGGTGAGATGCGCTGTGTATTTGGCGATCTCGGCCAGGAAGGGATCGTTGAGCAAAACGGCGGTCTCGTCGCGGTGACGCGTGGGCGCGTCACGGAGCAGGGCGGAGATATCGACCTGAAGAGCGCGGGCGAGGCGATCGAGCGATGAAAGCGTAGGCATTGCCTTACCGTTTTCGATCTTGGAGATGTAGGTGCGTGGCACTCCCATGCGCGCAGCGAGCTGGCGCTGGGAGAGATTGCGGACGTGGCGGAGATCGCGCACGGCGGTGGCAACCTGGGGACCAGACTCCGAGGCGTCGACTGTGGCATCGAGGACCAGAGCAATGGTGGGTTGGACTTTGGGTGGCTCCGGCAGCAAGGACTTCTTGCAGCGGCGGCAGGTGTCTGACGCAGTGCGGAATTGCACCAGCTTGCAGGATTCGCAGCGCAGGACTTCGCGTTGCGGGACCTCATGAACGGACGCATCAGGCGTGCTGTCAACGACAGCCGGCGACTGAACCTCCATTGCGCTTACCTGCGCTATAAGGGTTGCCATAAGTTGTGTAATGCGGACGGCTGCCAGAGCGGGCTACCGACCCCTTGCGTCCGATAACGAAGGCAAGCGATGTGCTTAGAATCACACCGGGTGCCGGAAGAGTCAAGAGTATTGCCGAAGATTCCACCAAAAAGGTGGTAGAAAGTGGGAATGGAACCAAGGTGGTAAATAATTTTCGGTGGGTGTCTTCTAAAGAGAAATGAAACTGAGTGATGCGAGGTCTGAGTGAACGAAGTGTTTGGCGCAGTGGAGGCAGAGGCGTTGCTGAGGGAGTGGACGGAGAATCCGTCGCTGGTGAAGCATGGGCTGGCTGTGGCTCGGTGCACGGAGCGCTACGGTGTGCACGAGGCGGAGCGGCTGGGACTAAAGGGTGAAGACGCGGTGCGATTGGCAGAGGTCTATCGGTGCGCGGGGCTGCTGCACGATTTCGACTACGATCGTCACCCGACGCCGGAGGAGCATCCGTTTGTTGGAGTGAAGTTTTTGCGGGAGAAGGGTTGGCCGGAAGCGATTCTGCACGCGATCCTGGCGCATGCGGATTATTCCGGGGTGGTTCCGGAGACGCATCTGGACAGAGCGCTGTTTGCGAGTGACGAACTGGCAGGATTTCTGACCGCTTGCGCGCTGGTGAAGCCTAGCAAGGCGATTGTCGAGGTGGAGGTTGCAGGGGTGAAGAAGAAGATGAAGGACAAGGCGTTTGCGCGTGCGGTGAAGCGGGAGGATATTACGCGGGGCGCGGAGTTGTTGGAGATTCCTGTGGAAGAGCATATTGAGAACTGCCTGCGCGCGATGAAGGAACATGCGGGGGAGCTGGGACTGTAGTGGTCTATTGTGGTGTAATGCAAACTCGAGAGATTTGCGACAACGGCGGAGGACAGAGATGATGAGCGTGATTCGATGGGTTACTGCAACGCTGGTCCTAGGGGCATCTGTTGCGGCGTTTGCGGCGGACAAGCCGTTCGACCCGACGCGCGATTCGAACAAGGATCTGCATGCGGCGATGCAGCAGGCGCGGATGGAGCACAAGAACATCCTGATGGACGTAGGCGGGAACTGGTGCCCCTGGTGCATCCTGCTGGATCGCACACTGAACGATGATGCTGAGCTGCGTGCGTTGCTGGAGAAGAACTATGTGTTGTTGCATGTTAACTTCAGCCGCGAGAACGAGAACCTGGATTTTCTGGGACCGTATCCGAAGGCGAAGGGATATCCAGCGTGGTATGTGCTTTCGGCGAAGGGGAAGTTGCTGAAGGCTGAAGATACGAGCGAGCTGGAACAGACGCACAAGCTCGATGCGGGCTATAACAAAGCGACGCTGAAGACGTTTTTGATGGAGAATGCGCCGCGGTAACGGCGTCCGCTAATGGCAGCCACGCAGGATCGCGAACCAGGCTAGCGAGAGGATGATGGAGCCTATGATGCCGATGGTGAGCGTCGCGGCTCGCGGGTTCTGTGGTGCGGACGACGGATCGTGTGAGTTGTGGTGGGGTGCTTCAGGGTTGTAGCGGATGGGGAAGAGGGTGCCCTGGGGGACGGGCTTCTCGGAGGCGAATTCGCCGGTGTGGAGCTCGTCAACCCCTTGGTCATTTGGTGCGAAGTAGTTGTACGAGATGCGGAAGTGCTTCGTGGTGGGGATGCCGAAGGCGACGGCGCGACCGGCGCCAGCGTTGTACTTGCAGGCGGTGACGGTGGCGATGGCCTCGGGCCATGCGGTTTTGTTGGAGGCGAGGTCGGGATTCATTGTGCGAACAACTCTGCAGATGCGATGCGTTGAACGCGTGCGGCGGCGAGCGCGGAGTTGGTCGCGTCGACGGTGGTGGGGAGATCCACGGCGCGGGTGAGGTCTTCGACGACGATGGATTCGAAGCCGAGGCGGGCGGCGGCCAGAGCTGAGAAGCCTACGCAGAAGTCGTAGGCGAGGCCGGTGAAGAAGAGTTGGGTGAGACCGCGGGCTTGAAGATAGGCTGCCAAACCTGTGGTGGTTACGCGGTCGTTTTCGGTGAAGGCGGAGTAGCTGTCGATGTGTTGGCGGAAGCCTTTGCGGAGGATTAGCTCGGCGTGTGGGATGGAGAGGGCAGGGTGGAGGTCGGCGCCGGGAGTGCCCTGGATGCAGTGGTCGGGCCAGAGGTGCTGGATTCCGTAGGGGGCCTGGATGGTGTCGGTGAATGGGTGTTTGCCGGGGTGGGAGCTGGCGAACGAGATGTGGTTGCGAGGGTGCCAGTCCTGGGTGAGGATGACGTGGTCGAAGCGGGCGGCGAGGGCGTTGATGCCGGGGATGATGGTGTCGCCATCCGCGATGGCGAGTGCTCCTCCTGGAAGGAAGTCGAGTTGCATGTCGATGACCAAAAGGGCGTCGGTCGAGTTCGGAGTGCAGGGCGTCATAGTGTCAAGCGTACTATCTTGTGCAAGGGTTCGAAGCGGGAGATGATCTATTGAGTGTTTGAGTAGGACGGGTGTCTGATTTGGTGAAAATTATTGAATCTGTGCGGGACGCGTGGCAGGGTCTGCCGAAGGTGATGAAGCCTGAGGTTAAAGCAGGGTATCTGCGCGCGGTGATTGCCGCGGGATTCACTCATATCGATGCATTGGGGTTTGTATCGAAGGAGTTCGTGCCGCAGATGGCGGACTCGGAGCTGGTGATGGAGTACCTGGATGCAGCGCCGGAGGTGGAGCTGATTGGGCTGGTGGCGAACGCGAAGGGCGCCGAACGTGCGGTGAAGAGTGGACGACTCACGACACTGGCGTTTCCTTATTCGATCTCTCCTCAGTTCCTGGAGCGCAACCAGCGACAGACGCCGGAGGAGGCGCTGGACGAGCTGGAGCAGGTGGGCGAGTTGGCGTACAAAGGCGGCCAGGATGTGGTGGCGTATGTCGCGATGGCGTTCGGGAATCCGTTTGGCGATGTGTGGGACATCGATGAGGTGGTGAGCGCGGTTGATTTGCTGGTCGACTCTGGTGTGGCGCAGGTGTCGCTATCGGACACAGCGGGGACTGCGTCTCCGGAGCTGGTGCGGGACGTTGTGCGTTTGGTACTGGATGTGCATGATGGGTTAGAGGTGGGTGTGCATCTGCGCTCACGGCCGGAGGACGCGGCGGCCAAGGTGCGCGCAGCCTATGATGCGGGATGCCGGCGGTTTGACGCCACCGTTGGAGGGTTGGGAATCTGCACTTATGCGCAAGATCCGCTGGTTGGGAATTTACCGACGGAAGTGTTGGTCGCGACGTTGAAAGAGATGGGGGCGCAGCTACCGGAGTTGGAGCCGTTGGAGCCGCTGATCGCGATGAGCGCCGAGTTGGAGAAACGCTATGGGGCGACCACACAGTAGGTACGGGCGGCTTCCTCTAGACTGTAGCCATGAACAATTTAGAGAAGGTGATGGAGCGGGGCTATGCCGAGGCTCGCGTGCGCGTGCGGTATGCGGAGACCGACCAGATGGGCGTGGTGTATCACGCAAACTACCTGGTGTGGTTTGAGGTGGGACGAGTGGAGTTCATCCGGCAACTCGGGATGGACTATAAGGACATGGAGCAGGAAGACGGTGCGCTGATTGCCGTCGCAGAGGCGACCGCACGCTATAAGGCTCCGGCTCGCTATGACGATGAGCTGATTGTGAGGACATCGCTTGCGGGCGTGCGCGGCCCTATTGTTCGGTTTCGTTATGCGGTGGTGCGGGCCGCGGATGAGCTGGTTTTGTGCGAGGGTGAGACGGTGCACTTTGTGGTGGGACGGGATATGAAGCGCCGGGAGATGCCGACAAAGTATGCGGAGCTCTTTGCGACGGTGATGCATCGGACGGTGAAGAAGGATTGAGTTGAAGAAGGATCAGGGGCGACGATTACGGGCCAGCTCCCAGGCTTTGGCGTACTTCCAGCTGGTGTAACAGGCGTGGTAGAGATGCAGCAGCAGGCCCTCGCGACCGTCGAGGAAACCCAAGCGGAAGATGTAATTCCATTTGAAGCCGAGGATGGGGATGATCAGGATGTGTGCGACGAAGGTGAGAGGGTTGGTGCTGGTGCGTCCCTTGTCGACGAGGATCTGCGCGCCTAGTGTACTGTAGCGGTCCATGTGCTCGATGTAGGAGTAGAGCGTTGAATACGCGTTGTGGATCAGATCGGAGTTGAGGGTGCCTGCGGGGCCGTCGAAGGAGATGATCTCGTGGACGGAGCGCTCTTCGAATTGCGGCACGTTTGGAAGACTGCGGCGAAAGAGGCGAAGCTTGGCATCCGGGTAGAAGCCTCCGCGCTTGATCCAACGGCCTAGAAACAGATTGCGGCGCTTGAGGTAGAAGGCGGAGGTTGACGACGGTGAAGCGATCGTCTGTTGAATCTCTTGCTGTAGGTCTGGGGAGAGTTCCTCGTCGGCATCGAGGCTTAGGATCCAGTCTCCATTGCATTGAGCGATGGCAAAGTTTTTCTGCGAGGCGAAGCCGGTCCATGGTCGTTCGATGACGGTGGCGTTGAAGCTGCGTGCTATTTCTACGGTGCGATCAGTAGAGCCGGAGTCCACGACGATGATCTGGTCAGCCCATGCGACGCTGGCGAGGGTGCGCGCGAGGTTGTCTTCTTCGTTGAAGGTGATGAGCGCGACGGAGAGGAGTGGCATGGTCGGTGATGGCCTTCGTTCTGGTGAAGACTGATTTCCGAGATAGATTTGCGCGCGGGCTAGGCGAGGGAGATGCCCGGATCCTTGAGCTGTTCGCGCAGCAGCCGTTCGGTGAGGGTGCGGAGGTCTTCGCCGGTCTTGGGGAGCACGAAGGCATGTGCGGATTCATCCCACTCCAGCTTGTAGGAGGTGGAGAGAGCGGAGATCCAGACCTGGCGGACGGGGGTATTTGGGGTGAAGACGAACTTGGCGGCGCCGTCCTCGAAGAGGATGTTGAGAACGCCGTTCTTCTCATCAGTCTCGAAGCCGCCGTCTTCTTCGGCGCGGAAGAGAGCCTGCTTGAGAGATTCGAGTGCGGTGTCGGACTCGTGGCGGAAGGTGATCTCGTCGATCATGCAGAGACTAGTGTAACGGCTGCTGGTGTGGTTGGTCGCGGAGAGCTTCGCGGGGAGCGTCGCGGGGAACAAGGCAGGGGGCGGGGGATGCGGCTGGTTCGAAGTGCAGGGTGGTGTCGGAGAACACGAAGGGCTGGCAGGTGAAGGTGCGGAGGTGGGACTCCTCAAAGGTTTCTGCGTGCGCGATCGGGTCGGTGGCATCGTAGGGCTTTTCGTGGCCGGTAGCGGTGACGAGGAG
Organism: Acidobacteriaceae bacterium; assembly: GCA_049587035.1. Classification (GTDB taxonomy): domain Bacteria; phylum Acidobacteriota; class Terriglobia; order Terriglobales; family Acidobacteriaceae; genus Granulicella. Next base: position 8,554 of record JBAVDD010000291.1, read on the forward strand.
GAAACGATGTTCGGAGTCGGTAGCGTCGAGCTGTAGCCAGCGTTCGGTAATGTCGCAGGGACGCTGATGGGTGGGATCGCAGGATCGCTCATTGGAGGCGAAGCTGGTGGTGATGGTGGCATGGCCATTGAGAATGCGCAGGTGCACCTCTGTCTCTGTGGAGTCTCCATTTGAGCGGGTGGTGGTACGGAAGATAGCGGTGTAGCGCATGGGCTCAAGGAGGGATCGGCCTGTCCGCAGGAAAGTGTCCGGGGTAGTTGTGGGGTTCGAGAATACGGTTGGGTAGAGGACAGTGGCGATGCGGTGCCACTGCTCATCTTCCGGCATGAGAATGGCGCTGAGCATATGCTGATCGAGCTCGACAGTGAGGATTGCGTCGAGTTCATTTGAGTCGCCCAGAGCGAGAAAGTCGAGATGAACGGAATGTGGAAAGGCGATATGGCCGTGGTCCGTGTATTGGGCCGGCGCGCCGATGGCAGCCAGGGCGGCGGTACGCGTGCGGTCGTCCGAGGTTTGAAGCTGCACGGCGAGAGCCTGTGGCGCGGAGACGATGAAATTACCAGTAGCAATCTGCAACGCACCGAGACTAGGTGGAGCTGGAGGGATGGGTTGTGGCGGAACGATCGGCTTGGGCGGCGGAGCAGTGGGCGGGGAAGATCCCAGATCGTGTCGTTGCGCCGATGCTGCACTGACAACGCAGAACAGGGCAACGAGAAGCACGAGCAATGATCGGCAAGAGCGCATGGGCAGAGGGAGAGACAAGACTACGCAGAAGTTGCTGGGATTATGGTGCGGGCGGTTCAAGCTGCAGCAAATGTTCCGTGGGCAGCTTGAACCCAACACACGCGCGGCTAGAAGGGTATGTCTTCGTCCGTGATGCCCTGGTCGGCATAGTCGTTGGCAGGCGCAGAGGCAGCAGCGGGCGATGAGGAGCGCGAGCTGGAATATCCGCCGGACGAACTGGCGCCTTCGCTGCGTCCTGCGCCACCACCGAGCAGGGAGAGTTCGTTGATAAGAATCTCCGTGCGATATTTTTTCTGTCCGGACTCCTTATCGTCCCAGGAGCGCGTCTGGATCTTCCCCTCGACGAAGATCTGAGTGCCCTTCTTGACGTAATCCCTAATGATCTCGGCGGTACGTTGGAAGGCGACCAGGTTGTGCCATTCGGTTTTATCCGCCCAGTTGCCCTGAGCGTCTTTGGCGCGATCGGCGGTTGCGAGGGAGAACGTGGCAACTGTCATGCCGCCGGGTGTGGTGCGAATCTCGGGGTCTTTGCCGACGTTGCCGAGTAGGAGGACTTTGTTGACGCCTTTTGCCATGGATCTGCTCCGTTAATTGCTGAACGAACGTTGAGTGTTGCGGTCTTCTTTGTGGGCAGGTCAAATCGCCAATGGCCGCTGACTACCGAGAGTCCGCGCCGGCTACGACCAGGCTGAACATCCGTTGGCGGCGCATTGCGTCCAAATGCATGCCTTCAAAGAATGCTCTCTACGCAAGGAGAATCATACTATAGCGCTGGCGTTCCTTTATGGGCGGGTATCGGTCGACAAATTGTGCGCAACGGTTGAATTTCCGTGTAAATTTGGCCGCAGGTTCCACAGAAATGCTGCATCAGAAGTTGCAACGGTGCGGCGCGTCGGCATAGTTTAGCCACATGCGGAATCTAAGATGGGTCGGGGCGGTTGCCGTGGGGATGATTGTTCTTGGACTGGAGTTGCGTGCGGCTTCGGCTCAGCAGTTGGCGGGGGACGAAGTGCCGAGCGTGACCGTCGCGCCGCCATCTGGCCCGGTAGTGAAGGCCCATGTTCTCGATCTCCGCAAGGAGCCGATGATCTCGCACGCGGAGAAGCTTCGATTGATTCGGAGCCACATAAAGTATGTTTTCGTGTTGTTCCAGGAGAATCGGTCGTTCGACTTCTACTTTGGAAGTTACCCGGGGGCGGATGGGCTGTATGCGGGACCAGAGGGGCCGCATGCTCCGGGCCAAGTTGCCGGGTTTACGCAGACGATTGTGAATACCGATGGAACGCTGGGGACGGTGACGCCGTTCAGGATTCCTGCGGCGGTGATGGATGCTGAGGGGAAGACGGTTCCGCTGTATCCGGCGGATATTGCGTCGGTGAACCACTCGCATGTTGGGATTGCGCGGAAGATGGCGCTGAATGCGGACGGAGTGGCGGAGAACTCGGCCTATGCGCTGACGGAAGAGGGCGTGACGATTACTGATGGCAAGCCGTCGAAGGCCCCAACGCTGGAGCGAAAGCAGTTCGGCGAGCTGGTGATGAGCCATGTGGATTGCGATACGGCGCCATTTATGTGGCGCTATGCGGACCGGTTCACGCTGTTCGACCACTTCATGGATACGATCATTGGGCCGTCGACACCGAATGCAATTGCGATGATTGCGGGGCAGGGTGGGGAGACGCAGTGGTTGCTGCATCCGGATGAGGCGACGACAGGTGGCAACGGTAAGGGGGCGACGGTGCCAATGCTGTCTGACCCGCAGCCGTACTGGGGATCGATGATGGATACAGCGGACCGTTTGAAACAGCCGCGAGCAGTGCGGCAATTTGGGGGAGTGTCGAAGAACCTGACGTTTGCCAGCCTGCCGCTTTCGTTTATGGGCAGCGCGATCAAGAAGACGACGGCGGTCGATTATGATCCGACGTTTGATCTCCCGGATGTGCATGAGGACATCACGAAGATTGCCGGGCATGGGGTGAGCGCGGTGAACTGGGGCTGGTACCAGCAGGGGTACGACCATGAGATCAACGACCCGAGCGGAAAGGCTACTCACGATGGGTACGTGGCGCACCACAATGCTCCGCAGTACTTCGGGTATGTCGCGGACAATCCGTTGGCAACGAAGCATCTGCATGGGCTGAGCGACTTCTTTCGCGATATCGCTGCGCGGCGGCTGCCGGCATCGGGGGTTTTCTATGTGCGCGGAGGGTACGGCAATATCGAAGGATGGCACACGCAGGATCCAAACCCAAAGCTGGCGAAGGTGTTCTTCGGCAACGATGATCATCCGGGGTATTCGGATTCGCAGATCAGCGAGGGGTTACTGGCGCAGGAGATCAATTCGATCGCGAGGAGTCCTTACTGGAGTCAGAGTGCCATCATCATCACGTATGACGAATCCGATGGCGAGTATGACCATGTGCGGCCGCGGGTGCGTTCGCATGATGCGTCGGGTTTGCCGCTGGAGCAGGGCCCGCGTATACCGGCGATTCTGATCTCGCCATATGCTGTGGCGCATGGGGTGTCGCACGTGCCGACGGAGCATAGCTCTGTGATCAAGTTTGTCGACGAGATGTTTCGGCTGATTCCGCTGGCTGATCTGCCCGATGAGGAGAAGGCACGGGAGATTGGCAAGGAGAAGTATAGTCAGGATTACCTGGGGCCTGCCGACGACAAGGTGCCGGGTGTGGGCGACATGAGCTCGGCATTTGATGTGTTGCGGCTGGAGGGCAGGCGCGCACCGTTGAGTGCGGCCTATGCGGAGATTCCGGTGGCGGAGATCGACAGGTTTCCCCATGACGGCGGTAAGGGTTGCCGCGTGCTGAAGATCACGCCGACGGATAGCGGGTTGCCAAATCCGGTGCCGAAGGATTTCAATCCGCGGCCGGACTCAACGCCAGGCATTCCGACGGCTGGTGGGTGGACCCCTTAGTGAGTGCGAACTGGAGAGGTCTGCTGGCGCTGACGAGCGTCTCTGTTTGTAGCTGTGCCTTGGGCGCTGGCGTTGGAGTCGCGCGTGCTACGAGCACCTCCTCGACGCTGGAGCGGGTGCGTGCCGCTGGGGTGCTTCGCTGTGGCATCGATCAAGAAGAGGCAGAGTATTCAACCTCAGATGATCATGGCAACCGCGAGGCGTTTGATGAGGACCTGTGTCGAGCAGTGGCGGTGGCTGTCCTCAGAGCGGGTGCGCGCATTCAGACCGTGCTTTACCCGGACGATGGAACGAGTATGGACGCGCTTCGAGGGGGTGCTGTGGATTTGGTCCCCTCTCTCAGCGACGACTTTTCGCATACGGTGGGAACGCGTCTTGCCTTTACGCGACCGGTGCTTTGGGATGGCGTGGGCTTTCTTGTGCTCGGCGCGAGTCCGGTGACACAGGTGCGCGGATTGAGTGGAAGGAAGATCTGCTTCCTTGCCGAGACCACAGTGGAGGCGAGTGTGCGAGCGTGGTTTGCGCGAGAGCATTTGGATTATGTGCCGTTTCCGTTTCAGGAGGAGGGCGAGATGGAAGCTGCCTTCGCTACGGGAAACTGCGGTGCGTTGGCGGGCGACCGGACGCGTCTGGCGGGGACGGAGGAGTTGCTGGCACAGCATGGCAAGCCGACGCGATTACTTTCAGCGGTCATCTCGAAGGATCCATTGGCGGCAGCTGTGCGTGATGATGATCCGCGGTGGGCGGCGATTGTGAACTGGGTGATGGAGGCGCTGGTCCAGGCGGAGGAGAGCGGCGTGACGCGAATCAACGTGGAAACCAGGCGTACGCAGTCTGCAAAGGCTGGCGGAGCAGATCCCGTGCTGCGGTTTCTGCTAGGCGGCTCCCGCCAGATTGGCCATGGGCTGGGACTGGACGACGAGTGGGTTGTGCGGGTGATTGCGGCAACGGGAAACTATGGCGAGATCTATGCGCGCGATCTCGGGAGTGGGTCGGCGCTGAAGTTGCCCCGTGGCAAGAATCGGCTCGTCGGTGATGGCGGCGTGATGATGGCGTTGCCGCCGAAGTAGCGCAAGGCGGCGACTCGTTCCCACGGCTGTGAATCAGGAGCGGTGGCGAGCTTCGCCGATGAGCTTGGCCAAGCCGAGGAAGAGGGCGAAGGCGCTGGTGGGAACGCAGCCGAAAGCGATGATGAGCGAGATCCAACCGCCGTTGGTGTGTGGACCCTGATGGGTTACGCCGCCGAAGACAGTCAACATCAACAGGACGGCGACCGCTCCTACGAGCAGAATGGCGGTGCCGGTGGTAAGGAGCTTACGGGTGTCTGGCTGCATAAGAAGAAGGGTTGAAGAACGATGATGTTAGCGGTAGGCCGCGAGCATCGCATAGACCATGACTCCGCTGACGGAAACGTACAGCCAGATGGGGAAGGTCCAGCGAGCAAGCTTGCGGTGAGCGGGGAAGCGGCCGGTGAGGGAGAGAAAGAAGGTGATGAGTATCATCGGCAGCGCGACGACCGCCAGAAAGATGTGCGGCAAAAGAAGGACCCAGAGATAGATCAGGCGAGCAGTTGGGTGTGTGGTGGGAAAGAGCATGTCGCCGTGCAGGATGTGATTGGAGACGTAGGCGACGAGGAAGGCACTGGAGACGATGAAGGCTGCGAACATGCTGTTGCGGTGCGCGGTGATCTCGCGGCGTCGGATATAGCGGAAGCCGACGACGAGGAAGATCGCGCAGAGGGCGTTCAGCAGGGCGTCGAGCGCGGGAAGAAAGGTGAAATGAGTTCCCGCGGCGTCTACCGGTGGGTGGTAGTAGACCAGCCAGGCGAGGAAGAGTGAGGCGATGGCACTGATGCCAATGATCGCTGCGACGACCGAGGGCGGTGTGCGGTAGTTCGGGTTCGGCACGGTACGTTCGAGCATGTCGTTCCTGATAAATCAAGCGGTTCGTGGTTAATAGATGGGAGATCAGAACAGCAGGCGACCTTGTGCGTTGAGCATCATGGCAAGCAGCAGCAGTGGTAGATAGATGACGGAGACTTTGAGCAGTTTGCGTGCGATGGCTCGGTTTTCGGGGTCGTCGGGGTTGCGGGTGATGCGCATGAATCGGATTGTCGCGATGAGATAGTAGGTGCCAAGGATGAGCGCGGCGATGGCGTAAGGGATGCCGGTAATGTGCAGCCATGTGGGCCAGAGGCTGACAGGGATCATCAGGACGGCATAAAAGAGCGCCTGCAGGGCGGTGGATCGGGCGGCTTCGCGAGTGGGTTGCTGGGTGGCGGTGACGCGGATGCCGGCGTGGGCGTAGTCGGCTCGATAGAGCCAGCCTATGGCCATGAAGTGCGGAAACTGCCAGACGAAGAGGATGGCGAAGAGAGCGACGGCGGGCCACTCGATGACACCGCGAGCGGCGGTCCATCCTATGAGGGGAGGGAGCGCGCCGGGGAAGGCTCCAATGAAGGTGTTGAGGGTAGTGATGCGCTTGAGCGGGGTGTAGATGGCGACGTAGCCGACGGCGGTGATGAGGGTCAGCACGCCGGTGAGCGGGTTGGTTGCGAGGGCGAGGTAGATGGAGCCTCCGCAGACCAGAAGGAAGCCGACGGTGAGGCCGTGGGCGAGGCCGATGCGGTGCTGGGCCATGGGGCGGCTTGCTGTGCGCGGCATGCGGCGATCGGTGCTGCGTTCGAGCGCCTGGTTGAGCGCGGCCGAACCGGCAGTGACGAGCGCGATACCGAAGAGAGCCTTGATGAGGCCGAATTGGAAGGGGGAGATTCCGGAGGCCAGAGAGCCGAGGTAGAAGCCGGCCGCTGCTGTGATGATGACCATCAGCGAGACGCGGAGCTTGAAGAGCACAGCGTAGTCGCTGAGCAGTGTATGGCTGCGAGCTTGGGCTGGCGCTACGGTAGATGTGGCGATTGTGGACACGTCAAGGTACAAGGATATCGCGATTGGGCGGGCAGTGCAGGCCGGTTGATCGACTACGATTAAGAGAGGCGAAGTCGCTGCGGCATCCTTGTTGGTTCGGCCACGTGAATTGCAGCGATTACGGGGCAAGGTTATACTCCGATTATTGGCAGAGCTGGTGTTCTTCTTGCTTTGCCGCGAGTGAGGTTCGTCTTCAGCGAAAGCGTGAGGGATGTCCAGCTCGGGAGTGGTGGTCCGCCCGGAAGGCATGAGGGCGATGCGGGATGGCGCGCGGTGACGCGTGTGCTGCGAAGTTGTCGAGTTGCTACGGAGCGGGTAGCAGCCGATTTTGTCAACACCTTGATGCCGTCTGATTGCCGGGTTTGCGGTGGTGCGATGGTGACGCTGGGCAAGGTGCGGGTTTGCGACGCATGCGTTGCGCGGGTGAGCGCGCTGGCGGATTCGGGGCAGGATGTGTACTGCGTGCGCTGCGGCGACGCCATGGGGATGGAGTCGGCCCGCTTTGCGACGGCGATGGGTGTGAGCGCGTGCACCATGTGCAGGCTGGCTCCGCCACAGTTTGACCGGGCTGTTTCCTTTGCAAACTACGAAGACGAGATGCGCGGGATGCTGCATCTGCTGAAGTTCGAGGGCATGCGCGGGATTGCCGAGCATGTGCTGGGCGATGCGATGGCGCGCGCGGCGCAGAGGCTGCGGGCGGCTGCGGCCGAGAAGTTGCTGGTGGTTCCGGTTCCGCTGTTTGCTGCGCGGGAGAAGAGGCGCGGCTACAACCAGGCCACGTTGCTGGCTGTGGCAGCGATGGGGCGGCTGCGGCGTTTGGAGCCGGGTTGGGGGTTGAGGTTGGACTCCGGTGTGTTGGAGCGGGTGAAGGATACGTCAGCGCTTTCTGCACAGAATCCTACGCAGCGACGGGCAAGCCTTCGCGGGGCGTTTCGCGTGGCCGATGTGGAGGCTGTGCGCGGGCGCGAGGTGCTGCTGATTGATGACATTATGACGACCGGAGCTACGGCGCGGGAGTGTGCGCGGGTGTTGAAGCGCGCGGGCGCGACGAAGGTCTGGGTTGTGACGGTGGCGCGGGCGCTGCCGGAGAGTGTGTTGAGTGCTGTGCGGCA
>JBAVDD010000292.1:0-12270 GCA_049587035.1 Acidobacteriaceae bacterium
CACATAAAACTCACCCACCTTCCCTCCCCAATTCGCGAAACCGTTCACATAGCGCTGGTACGTCTCCGTTAACTTAACGAGGGTTGAGCCAACCTCGCTGCCAAGGCCAAGCCGCGCAGCCTGAATCGGATCCAAGCTCCAATCTTCTTTGGTGGGAAACGGACGATGGGCGTAGGTGCGCCGTGCGAGCGCAAAGAGCGGCGACGTGTCTCCGATGAGGTTATATGGCCAGACCGGCTCCAGGCCTATGTTCTCAGCATTGTCAATCTGTATGGCCGGGCGGTAGGAGTCCGCAATGACGTCGTTGCCCTGAGCGTCAGAAGAGGCGGGCAGAAGCGTGAAGGGAGTTGCCGGCTCAACGCGTGGAAAGGAAGGGATCTTTGGCAGCGCAGCTTTGAGTTCCCGGACGAGCTCCGTGTCTTTGCCTAACAACTTTGCTGCCTGGATCGCCACGGGATAAAGCGCCATTTTCGCAGCGATGTCGGTCGTTGGATCGGTCGTGTCCCATTGCGTCTCATGCGCATTCGATGGGGACGTGTGCATCAGCCCATCGGTACCTTGCTTGGAATACGCCAGAAGAAAGCGCGCGGAGCCGGCAATAACGGGATAGTTGTTGGCCAGAAAACGATAATCTTCCGTTTGCAGATATTGCTGCCATATCCAAAGGGGGACTTCTGCGCCGGTCGATAGTGTACGTGCGTTGTAGTAGGGCCGCGATGCAGCGTCGCAGTCCGAGGCACCATGGGGATGATCGGAATCCCATACTTCGTACTCAATACCCATTCCGTTGAAGCGCATCGTCTCCGGGATGCAAATGCCGGGACGGCGCTGCATGTGCTTCGTGGTCCAATTCTCTATGTTCTTCAGGTTATTCCGGTAGAGGTTGAAATACGGCATGTTCAACTCCGGCAGTCCAGCGCCGAGATTTGCCGCAACCTGCATTCGCAGGTTCCAATGCCAGAAGGCGGAAGGGTCCCAATGGTGATTGTCTTTTACGGAGGAGAACAAGTCCGCGACACCCGCTTGCGAGCCCGGATAGATACCGCGACTCTCAGCAGCGGCGGAATAGAGATAGATGTTACGCAGGTTCTCCATGTATTCACCGACGCCGTCTGGTGAAGTAATTTTGATGAATCCAGCGCGTTGCCAGAAGCCGTTCCACCAGAGTTTATGCGTAGCTGATGCCGTCTCTCGCAACGCTTTCGCGGCGATCGCCTTTGCGTCTTCGCTACCGTCATAGTGCGGAGCTGCCACGATAATTCGGTAGTGTCCATCTTTGTAGGGCAAAACGGAGACCGTGATGGTAAGTGGGTCGGTCACGACGGATGAAAGATTCCTGCCTTCAGCGGTAATCGCAGAGAGAGAACCGAAGGTGCGTCCGGAAGCACCTGGATTTTTGTCGTCAACCCACGTCTCGGAGAGAAGACCGACGGATCCTGTAACGCTCGCATGTGGCTGACGTGGCGGCCATAACTTTAATTGAGCGCTTTGTATCTGGTTTGGATTCGCCCCGCTGACATCGATGATCAGAGTGTCTGTGTCCGGCTGAACATAGGCAACGGCGGTCATTCCACTTCCCTGCTCTTGAAACTCGCCATCATAAAGATCGAGCTTGCCCGCGTAGTTGCTGGCCAGAGTTAGGGTGGATAAACCGGGAAGGATGACTTGTCCTGGAGAGTAGCGGTAAGGCATTGTGTCGGATCGATTGAGTTGAGCAGTAAATCCGGAAGCTGACCAAACGGCCACCCCTAGTCGGCCATTCCCTAGAGGCATCGCCTGATTGGCCTTAAGGTTCGGCTGCACAAGAACAATGTTCGACCGGCCGATGACGCCCGCTACATTGACATTGAACTGGTGATGGCTCCAAGCCGTCGTTACGCTGCTGGTACCAGTATGTGTTTGCGCGGAAAGCTGATTCGGAGATATGAATCTCAAACACAGCAAAACGGCCAACCCCAACAATTTCAGGCTCTTCTCCTTCAATTGACTTCTCCGGCATTACCGCAACTGTTTCTGACACATTTGAAAAGAGCTTGTTCAAGCAACCTCATCGACATGTGCGAACTGGGCTTCGAAGAGATTGCTTACGAAGGTGATTCCCGCGATGCGTCCATAGCAGGGTCGCTCATGCTGGGTTGCCCATTTTCAACGTGACCTGCAAATTGTTGCCGAAATAAAGCGTTTGCCTCAGAGGTGAGCATCAGGTCATACCAGCCATGACTGTCCTTAAGGTCGTATGAATGGGAGGTAATGGCTCCGCCCTTTGGCGAGAATCGTTGGGTTGTCTTACTATATGCATCGTGAATCGAAAGCGCGCGCGAGAAGTCGCCGGCGCTCATGATCTGCAGCGTGATACACAGTCTATGCGCGTCATACGCTGCGTTCACCCGTAGGTTTGGAGTGGCGTCGTTTATGGCCCCCTGATACGAACGGAAGAATCCGTTGGGGCCATGCACCGAGATCTGGTAGCTCTCTGCGTCGCGTGCATCGACGTTCCTCGCATTGAAGCTCCACGCATCGGAGAGCTGCGTGCCTGGAGACACAGTATAGGTGCGAGGTGTGTGTTGCGCTGAGCGTACGTGAAAGACGGCGGCCGCCTCGCCCATGTTGTGGAAGATGATCTCGAAACTGCTCTTCTGCAAATCAAGCGAGCCCGAGGCCTCGAGCTGGTAGGGAATGGCCCGCGCCGGGCGGGTACCCGGTTCCTGCACCGGCATTCTCTGCACGGCGGGGGGCTTCGGACTGTAGTCGTCGTGGCGCTTGCGATCCGGCGGGGCATAGTGCGCCGTCTGCGGCAGAGAGACACGCGCATCATTCGGGGTCAGAAAGTTGAACGCGGATGTGAGGTCACCTGTGACAGAGCGCCGCCATGCCGTGATATTGGTCTCGCGCACCTCCGGATACTCATCCGCGAAGCGGGCTTCGACGAAGCGGATGAGAGAGGTGTGATCGAACACCTGCGAGTTCACCCAGCCCCCTTTGCTCCAGGGCGAGATGACGACCATAGGAACGCGCACGCCAAGACCATAGGGACCGGGAATCAGCTCTTCCTTGCCTGGAAAGAGCTCGTTCGTAATCTCAACCGTCGAGAGACCCTCGGCACGCGAGGTGGGCGGCGTCGGCGGAATCATGTGATCAAAGAAGCCGTCGTTCTCATCGAACATCAGGAAGAGCGCCGTCTTGCTCCACACATCAGGATTTGAAGTGAGGGCGTCGAGAATCTGCGAGACGAACCATCCGCCGTAGTTCGCGGGCCAGTTGGGATGCTCGCAGTAGGCCTCCGGAGCACACACCCACGAGACCTGCGGCAGTTTGCCTGCAGCGATGTCGGTGCGAAAGTGATCGAAGAGTGTGCCACCCTGCGCGACGTTCGTTCCTGTCTTCGCCTTCTCATGGAGAGGATGACCCGGACCGGCATCGCGGTACTGTTTGAAAAAGAGCAGAGCGTTGTCGCCATAGTTGCCGACGTAGGGATCATCGCCGTCACCCCAGGAGTTCGCCGCGGTCAGGCCGGCACCCACGTCCTGGTAAACCTTCCAGGAGATCCCCGCCTTTTCGAGTCGCTCAGGAAAGGTTGTCCACGCATAGCCGGCTTCGGCGTTGTCGACGATCGGGCCACCCCCAAGTCCGTCGTTGCCGACCCAGCCACTGAACATGTGGTACCGGTTCGGATCGGTCGGGCCAAGCAGTGAGCAGTGGTAGGCGTCGCAGACAGTAAATGCATCAGCAAGAGCGTAGTGGTACGGAATATCGTCGCGCGTCAGATGCGCCATCGTCACGGGGCCCTTGTGCGCGATCCACCGGTCGTATGAACCGCCGTTCCATGCTCCATGCGTCGAGGTCCAGTCGTGCGCGAGATCCTCGAGGAACTGTAGGCCGAGCTCTGGCGCCTCGGGGTGGAACGGTAGGATCTCGCCTGTCTCATGTGGCTGATGAAAGACAGAGCGACCGGTCGAGAGCTTCGCGGCTCGCGGATCCCCAAAACCACGCACACCACGCAAGCTGCCAAAGTAGTGATCGAAGGAGCGGTTCTCCTGCATAAGGAACACGATGTGTTCCACATCGCGAATACTTCGCGTTGCGTTGTTCGCAGGGAGCGCGAGTGCACGATTCAAGATCGGCGGAAGCGCCGCGGAGAGAATGCCGAAGCCGGTAAACTGAAGGAGCGTGCGACGATCAAGCGGCATTAGGGCGTGCCTCCTAACGTAGTGATGAAATCATAAAGAAATGAAAATCAGTAGGCGTACTTGCGAAGTTAGTGCGCCAAACTAGCCCGAGGGCCTTTCGGCCCTTCTATGCAACGCTGTGCCCTGCCCCTGGCGCAATTCGAGTCTCAATCTTTGTAAAGGACCGGCAGCATTTTGGCCACTGGGTCAACGACATAGTGAGCACCATGCATAGGCTTGGCAATTTCCGCGCAAGCAAGTACAGCACGCCGTGGCATCCCATTTCGTGAAAGTCATCGAAAGGTTCAAAAGGAAGCTTTTTATTCCTTTTTGCATCTTTTTAATATTACTAACCATAAAATTACCATATTCCAGAAAGGCTTAAAAGGGCGAGTTCTATCTTGAAGACGGTGGTCTGCGTGGCTTGATATGTACCAGTTGCGATCATAGAAACAAGTACAAGTAGCTGGTTATGGCGAGGAAGAGACATATCCCGAGCAGGTTGTGAACCTGCTACGTCAGGTTGAAGTTGGAGTTGCGAACGGGAAGACGACAGGTCAGAGCTGCAAGTAAGCCGCGATCGCGGAGCAGACATACTATCGCTGTCGTCGTGAGTATGGCGGTCTCCACGTGGACTGGCGTGCCCGGCGAATTTTGTGCCAGTAGAAACGTAAGAAACTGGCATATGAGGAGCTTGTTATGGAACGAGGAGGGAGACATCAACCGGAGCAGGTAGTGAACCTCCTCCAGCAGATCGAAGTAACGGTGGCGAACGGGAAGACAACCGCGCAGTCGTGCAAGGAAGCGGAGATTCCGGAGCAAACGTATTTTCGCTGGCGCAAGGAGTATGGGCGCCCAGAGAGCCACAAGGTTGCTGGAAATCCGCTGCCGAAAGGATAGTGTGCCGGGACAATCAGGCTCCGTTGACGCCGCATCATAGCCGAAAAGTGTCGAATAACTCTTTGCTGAAGAGATGATTGTGGGCCAAATGTCCCGACAATCGTCTCCGAAGCTCCGATACAGTTCGCAAAGCGATGTAAGGTAGAGCGCACTCCGCCTTGACAGATGGTCGATCCTATTTTGGACGCGGCACAGCTGGCAGCCATGGGTATCGATGGCGTGCTTGCGGGCAGCGTGAGTGAGCGGACTCGCGAGATTGGAGTGCGGTCGGCGCCGGGCGCGTCGCGCGGCAATATCCTTGCCTTGGCGATTCGCCAGGGAATGATACTCACTGCGTTCGGAATGCTGGGTGGACTGGTTGGAGCGGTTGTCTCAACTGACGCGATCGCCGCACTGTTGTTTGGCATATCCTGATCAGATCCGGTTACCTATGTTGGCGTAACGGCTCTGTTGCTCTGTGTGTCGGCAGTTGCATGCTTCATTCCCGCGCCGTGCTGCGTCGGTCAATCCAGTAGATGCGTTGCGAGCCGAATGAGAGTGAGCCTTGACTCTGTGCGAACGAATCTGTGCGAACGACTCTGTGAACCAGTTGACGATAAAAGGCCTACGCACTCATTAAACAGGTCCCGAGCGGGCTGTCGCCGATCCTTCCTAATTCCGCACTTGGATTAGGTCTTGATAGGCGGTGATCTGACCGGAGTCTGGAAGCGAGACAGGGCGACTTCCTGTTCCTGTGGCATCGCCACAGGTTTTTATGTAATACTCCTGTGGTTAGGACACAGGAGGAGCGGATGGCTCACTCGAAACTAGATCTTCTCCAAGGAACGCTCGATGTCATGGTGCTACAAACTCTGGTGGCGATGGGCGAGCAACATGGCTATGGAATCGCCCGTCGCATCGAGCAGGTTAGCGGAAATGAAGTACTCCTCAATCAGGGAACGATTTATGCATCCCTGGTTCGCCTGCAACAACGTGGGCTGATCACCGCAGAGTGGAGTACATCAGATAACAACCGCAAGGCGAAGTTTTACAAGATCACAAATCGCGGACGCAAACAGTTGGCACAGGATGCAGCACACTGGCAGCGGCTTAGCGCCGTAATGAGTCGCCTGCTTGCGATGCAGCCGGAAGGTGGCGAGAAATGATCGACCTCCTACTCCAGGCCTGCCGCCGTGTGCGCGCGTTCTTCCAGCCGAAGCCGCTTGACCTTGAACTCGATGCCGAGGTGGCTTCGCACCTCGAACTAGCTGTTGAAGAGAACATCCAGCGAGGTATGCCTCCCGAAGCGGCGCGCCGTCGCGCATTGGTGGACTTCGGCGGCGCACAGCAGGGAAAGGAGAGGCAGCGCGTCGCCCGTGGTTTACCCTGGCTCGACGTCCTCTTGCAGGACCTCCGCTTCACTCTCCGCACCCTCCGTCGCGACCGAACCTTCGCCATCGTCGCCGTCCTGATCCTCGCCCTCGGCATCGGCGCGAACATTCTGGTCTTTTCAGTCGTCAACACTCTCCTGCTACGTCCGCTGCCCTTTCCGCAGGCCGGCGAACTCGTCCGCATTGTTCCCAAACCCTCAAAGTGCGGCGCATCCTGTGCCACATACTCCACCGACGCCGTGCAGGAGTTCCAGCGGCGCAACCAATCTTTCTCGGACGTCACCGGGTACGACGCCTTCACCTCACCCGGCAACTGGAAGCTCACCACCGGGGCCATCCCGCAAACGCTCTCGCAGATCGACGTCATGGAGAACTTCTTCAAGACCCTGGGCGTGCAGCCGCTCATGGGCCGAGACGTGTTCACCACGCTGGAATCGAGCCCTAACGGTCCACCCGTCGTCATCCTCAGCTACGCGTACTGGAAGGGCCGACTTAACGGGGACCCCAATATTCTCGGCAGGGCCATCTCGTTCAACAACACGCCCGTTACTGTCATAGGCGTGCTGCCCGAAGGCTTCGACTTTGGCAGTATTTACTCGCCCGGTACCCAGATGGACGTCTTCACTCCCGACATCTACGACAACGTACGGGAGGAGGGAAACATGCTGTCGCTCACCGGCCGCCTACGGCCCGGGATCACGCTCGCACAGGCGCAGGCCGAGGCCAATCTGCTATTTCCTAATTTGGATGGCAGCGTTAAGCGAGGCTACAAGGGCAACTACAACGCTCAGCTTTGGGATCTCAAAACCTTCATCTCAGGCTCCCTGCGCCGCTCACTCATTGTCCTTTGGTGCGCCGTCGGTTTCATCCTGCTCATCGTCTGCGTCAACCTGTCCAATTTGCTGCTCGCTCGGGCCGCAGTCCGCGCCCGCGAATTCGCCATGCGCACCGCGCTCGGCGCCGGACGCGCTCGCATCGTGCGTCAGCTCTTCACGGAATCGCTCGTCTTATCTGCGGCCGGAGCCGCCCTCGGCCTGTTGCTCGCGGTCGCCGGCGTGTTTTACCTCGCGCACCAGACCTCATTCGCCCTACCTCTGCTTTCGAGCATCCGCATCGACAACGCCTCGCTTAGCTGGACCTTCTTTGTCGCAATCCTCGCCGCCTTACTCTTCGGTATCGCGCCCGGCCTACGCATCTCGCGCATGAATCTGCAGGAAGCCCTCAAGGATAGCGGCCACGGGACCAGTGCCGGACGCAAACACGACCGGCTACGCAGCACTCTCGCCGTAACCGAGATTGCGCTCGCCTGTGTTTTGCTCGTCGCGGCCGGCCTGCTGTTTCGCAGCTTTCTCCACGTCCTCGATGTCGACCTCGGATTCAATCCTAGCCAGGCTTCTACCATCCAACTCAGTCACGACGATCAAGGTAAGACCGCCAACATGGTCACATATGACCGCGAGGTTATCCGTCAAATCGAAGCCATCCCTGGCGTCCAGAGCGCAGCCATGACGGACTCGCTGCCCATGTCGCGCAACCGCTCCTGGGGCGTCTCCATGGTCCCCAAGAGCACCACAGACAGCGACTACCACGACGCATTTGTCTACATCGTAACGCCAGGCTACGTTCATACGGCCGGCATGCGCTTCCTCTCGGGCCGGGATTTCTCTTGGGAAGACAATCGCAAGGATGAGTCAGTCGTCATCCTCAACCATACCCTCGCCCACACTCTCTTCGGCGATCGCGATCCCATCAACCAGATGATCCCAAGCCTTGGCGCACGTGTCATCGGCGTGCTGGAAGACGTCCGCGAAACCAGCGCTGAATCCGCTGGAGGGGCTCAGATGTATCTATCCGCCGGAGCCTCACAGTGGGGTTCAGAAGACCAGAAACTCGTCATCCGCTCCACACTCCCCGCTGCAACGCTTCAGCCTACTGTTCTGGCCACGCTGCGTCGAATCGACGCCGGCCAACCCTCCGCCGATCTAACGCCGATGCAGCTCCTCGTCGACCATGCCACCTCTCCGCGTCGCTTCTTCGTTTATCTCGTAGGTTTCTTCGCCGCGCTTGGGCTGCTGCTCGCCGCGCTCGGAATCTACGGAGTGATCGCATACTCGGTCACCCAGCGCACCCAGGAAATCGGTATCCGCATGGCCCTCGGCGCCACCCGCGCCGACGTTCAGATGGGTATTGTCCGACAAGCCCTACGCCTTGCCTCGGTAGGCATCTCCCTCGGCGCAATTGCGTCGCTCGCCGCATCCTCGCGGATCTCCTCGCTGCTCTTTGACACCAGTCCCTATGACCCACTTACCTTCGTGGCAATCGCACTGCTCCTCGTTCTCGTCGCCATTTTCGCAGGTTACCTGCCGGCTCGCCATGCATCTCGCATCAACCCAATGGTCGCGTTACGTAACGCCTGATCCAGCCGAAACGTTACAACATGCCGTGACAGTGAATTCCTCGGGGGAAGACCCGTTCACCGAGCGAGCGGCGCGAAGTGTCTGGTTTTCCGCAGAAGTCACATGGTGAGTTCTCGAGAGATGGTATCCGTTGAGCACCAATCACCTCTCCAGCCCTCTTCTTACTCATCGCGGACCAATCGATCTCCAAGCTACAGCAAGAAGCCCCGCGGAAAACTGCACCCCGCAAGCCAGAACCTAGCCCATCTTGATGGCCAATCCTATTTTGACGAGGCACAAGGAAAGATGGTTACACGCAGTCGCGTACAGCCGTACGGCACGAGTGTGAGCTGCTCAGTTTCCTTATAGACATGCGTAAAGGCAAGGTCAGGCAGAGGTGGAGTAAATTCCTGATGATCCTCGGTCGTCACACTTTGTAGCTTGTAGTTTTGGATCTTGCGGGCAGCGACTGTAAGTGTGTTGGCCGGCGTAGACCACGGATCTTTGAGAGCTGCCTCATCGAATGTGGTTTGCCGTACCTGGACTTGCGTTTCCAAGTCGCCAGAGTTGAGCGCTAATGCGTAGTTCCACTCGCTTGTGGGGTTTGCGTTATAGCTGGGGAAGGCTGCGGTGGAGAAGCCAGGCACAGTGAAGGTTGTCACTTCTTCCTGAATGGGCAGCGCATAGACCAGCGGACCGTGTTCAAGGGCAACGCCGCCATAAGGCCAGTTTGTGCGGGCCAGAGCCATGGGCAGTGTAAGCATGAGCATGTCACCAGGGCGGAAGCGGCGGTTAAGTGTGACGAAGCCATTATGGGGTGTAAGTGAAACAGTCTCCTGGTTGAAGGTAAGCTGCGGGTGCTTGCACCATGCAGGGATACGCAGCGAAAGCGGGAAGTGCGCTTCATGAGCGCCGGCGAACTTGAAGGTAATGGTGTCGCGGAAGGGATAATCTGTGGTCTGCACAATTTCGATCGGCGTACGGTCGCGGCCCACAATGGCGCGAACGGTGGAGGGACCGTAGAGAGTTGCTGCCAGGCCGCCGTCGGCGGTGCGCATCCACATGCGGCTCACATAGTTGGGGTAGAGACGGTGCACGTTTCCGCCGCAGCAGGCAGTCGCTCGGCCTGGGTTCGGCTGGTATCCCATCATGTACCCGCCATGCTCCATTACATTGTGATCAGACAAGTTGGTGGCCACGAATTGGTTGGGGCAGGAAAAGTATTGCAGCGCCTTCCAGTCATTGCGGATAGCGCCGGGTCCGGCGTTAAATGCAGCGCGTTCAATGCGGTCGCCCCACGCACCGTCGCCGGTGGCCTGCAGCATGTATCCCCAGCCCCACGTGTGGTCTACGATGTCGCAGGTTTCATGCGAGTCTAGAGAGGTGCGGGTGCGGAACCACTCCGAGGTCGACGGGATGCCGTCAACCAGCATGTGATGCGAAAAGATACGCTGCTGCGCGGCAAGCGCGAAGCGAAGGTACTCCTGCTTTCCTGTGTACATGTAGAGGATCGCCGGTAGCTTCGCGGTTTCAGCATAGGTTACGCCGTGTGCGTGGATGGGCGTATCTGCGTAAACGCGGGTCTCGCCCAAGTCGCCGCTCTCGGGGTTGAACGCGGCTCCGGCAAGGTAGCGCTGCCAAGCGTCTTCGGCTAGTGCGAGCAGCTTAGGATCGCCGGTTTGGCCGTAACACCAGAGTATTGGCTCTATGTTGGTAATGTTGCGCTGAGGCAGAGCGTAATCGGCGGGGTCGTTGCGGTAATGGCGGCGCATGGCCTCGGCGATGCCGGCCGGTCCTACATGCGCCTCCGCGCAGGCCATCAGGCTGCGGAAGAAGATGTTCTGTGGCCAGCGGTGCTCGTCGCCGACAGGGTTCTCAAAGTAGGTGGGGCCAAGGTAGCCGTCGGTACCGGGATGATCGAGCGTATAGACGATCGGCACCTGTGTCTTTTGGAAGAGCACGGTATCGTTCATGATGATGGCCAGACGTGTAGCGCCATCAATCCAATAGGCCCGCTGCTCCCACGGCCACCAACTGGGGCCCTTCTCGAGACCCGCCCAATAGTCAGCGCTGAACGGCCAGGAGACATCCGGCAGCTGAGAGCCGAGCTCTGCAGCCTGCTTCGCAAGGTACCCGCGGAGCCAGCCTTGCGGCTCAACTGCGCCGGGAGCAAGCTCTGTCAAGGCGCCGTGCGTAGCGACAGTCGGGGTCGCGGTTGCGGCCCGTGCAAGGCCCTCTGCTAGCAGCAGTGTGGCGGTGGCCACGCTCATTTCTAAGAACTGCCGTCTATTGAGATTGAGTGGCCCTGTTTGATTTTGACTTGTCGTCGAATTCATCTGAAGTCCTTCCCTCTCTATCGCGATTCCGAGCCTAACGCACCACCCAGGCTCATGTTCCGTGCAGCGATTCCTTAGCAGTAAGGCCCCCGTCTGTCTCACGGATCTCTTTGGTATAAGCAGGCCGAGTCGCGATTAGCTGATGCCTTGTCAAGCATATGATATGCAGCAGCACCGATGTGATAGCCCGTCTCTCCACCCACCTCGGCAACGGCATTGCACCGGAGATCCCGTGCCACCGAAATCCCATCTGGCCACAGTTGGCCGATGACAAGCTCTCAGCGACTTTCATCGCCGATGGCCAACATCTTCCATCGGACGTACTCAAGGTCATGCTCCGCGCCAAAGGCCTAGACCGCAGTCTGCTCGTGTTGGACTCGGTCGCGCTCGCCAGCAGAAGGCCTGGAATCTCGGTCGTATGCTCCCCCTGTTGAGTGGACATGATCTGCGACCCTCAGGGCCAAAGCCTGCTGCAACGCGACCACTTCAGTTGTTGAGATCCTTTGAGCACTTGCCTACTCAATGAGCGTAGCCATCTTGTGCACCGATCTTGCCACGAACGACCATAATGAAGGCTGCCGGAATCTCGAACTTTGTGTTTGTGTTTACCTGAATGGACATACGCTTCGGCGGTCCATCTGGGTCGGCTTTCGCGATACCGCTTTGGATAACCAGATCTTCGAGGCTATCTGGATGGGACATCGGAGAAACGAGTAAGGGATGCCACTGATATTGATCGGCTCCAAAGGTAAGGTTTCTACCTACCCTGAAAGGAGAGCGGCTTGCCGTCCGCACCTTTCATAAAGGCTATTTGGACAGAATGCCCCACCTCCTGATCGCGGTTGACCAACATGATGGCCCACTGTTTATCTGGGCGTAACACAGCATAAGCGGTAACCATTTTGTTGCCTACGCCATCAGGGATCACACTGGTTGCCGGAAAGATCGTATTGATCTGCTTTCCTGGTTCGATCCACTCTGTATTGATCAACTCGCTTGCGTTGAACTGAGCGAGCCGCTGGACGATCTTGTAGTTATTGTCTACATCGAACATGCCAAAGGTTCCAGGTGAATTGCCGCACCCAGGATCGGTTTTGAGAGG
>JBAVDD010000293.1:0-7954 GCA_049587035.1 Acidobacteriaceae bacterium
GCGGCGTTGGAGTTTGCGCATCCTCGCAACGGTAAAACGTTGTCGCTGCGGGCGGAGCTGCCTGAGGAGCTGGGTGGGTTGCTGGAGCAGCTACGGGGTGCGTAAGTGAAGGGTGATAGTCGGCGCAGGGAACGTCGAATTGATACGATGGGAAGTATGAGAATCACGAAATGTGCGCGATGGACGAGCCTGGTCTTTGGGTGCGTCATGGTCGCGCTGGCAGCGGGCGCGCAGAGCACGCCGCCGCCTCAGACTCCAGCACAGACGCCGACGACACCAGCTACTACCCCGGACCAGCAGAACTCCGCGACGCCCGCTCAGCAGACAAGCCCCGCGCAGCAACAGGGTACTGAGCTACAGCAACGTGAACCTGCACCGCCAGCGACGGAGACACTGCACCTGTTCTCGCGTGAGGTTGACCTGTTCTTCGCGGTGACGGATAAGCACGGAAACTTTGTGAATGGGCTGCGGCAGCAGGATTTTGGTTTGCTGGATGATGGGCGGCCACCCGAGCGTGTGATCCGGTTTGTGCAGCAGACGAACCTGCCGTTGCGGGTGGGCATCATGATTGACACATCGAGCTCGATCCGGAGGCGTTTTTCGTATGAGCAGCAAGCTGCTGTAGATTTTCTTCTGCAGGTGATGCATCCGGTGGACCGGGCATTCGTCGAGGGGTTCGATGTGCAGACAGACGTTGAGCAGGACTTCACCAACCGCGTGGATCTGCTGGACAGCGGCATAAGCCGGCTGCGGCCGGGCGGTGGAACGGCGCTGTATGATTCGCTCTACAAGACCTGCCGCGACCAGATGCTGACGCTGCAGCAGACGATGGATGTGCGCAAAGCGATCGTGCTGGTGTCTGACGGCGACGACGACTACAGCAGGGCCACTGAGGACGATGCCATCAAGATGTGCCAGCGGGCTGAGACGATTGTGTATACGATCAGCACGAATACGGGGCCGAGCAGGGACAAGGGCGATGATGTGCTGCGGCGGATTTCGGATGCGACGGGCGGGCGAGCGTTTTTCCCGACGAGCATGATTGACGTCTCGGAAGGCTTTCTGAATATCGAGGCGGAACTGCGAAGCCAGTATTCACTGGTGTATGTGCCGGCGGGTTTCAAGCAGGATGGGTCGTTCCGCACGATCTATCTGCAGTGTCTGGATCCGCGCTACACGGTGCGAGCGAAGAAGGGGTATTTTGCGCCGAGGCCGCCGGAGTAGTGTGTCTATTTCTCTTTGGCTATGTTGCGAATAGGAACGGCTGGGTCAAAGAGAAAGGAAGACGGCGAGAAGTAGATTGAGGTGCAGTGCGGCAGCAGGATGCCGGGCGCGTTGCCATAGAAGTCGACCCGGCTGAAGCCGCGGTCTTTGAAGCCCTCGTAGAAGCCGTAGCCTTCGGCGTTGTCGCAGATGATGATGCCACCGGGTGCGACGTAGTTGCAGGCGATGTCGAATAGGTCGCCGCGTGTGAGGCCGTCGATGATGACGACGTCGTAGTGCTGGT
Organism: Acidobacteriaceae bacterium; assembly: GCA_049587035.1. GTDB lineage: Bacteria > Acidobacteriota > Terriglobia > Terriglobales > Acidobacteriaceae > Granulicella. The sequence goes on from JBAVDD010000293.1 coordinate 1,508, forward strand.
GGGGCTTGGTGGAGAGCATGTTGGAGACGTGGAAGGCGTCCTGCTTCCCGTTTTCGCGCGGAACGAGGTTCAAGTCCACGTTGGAGGGCATGCCGATCTTGATGCGATCGTGCCAGGCGCGATCGGCCTCGAAGGTGACAACGCTGGCGGCGTGGGCGGCCCACCAGAGGGTTGATTGGCCGCCGCCAAATTCCAGGACGGTCTTGCCGGCGTAGCTCCGGCCAGTGAGAAGGTCGATGGCAGGATAGGTGTACCAAGGGAGTGGGGTGCCGTGGCGGGAGACCGCGGCCATCTTGAGGCTGCTGCGGAAGTGGCCGGTGCGATAGCTGTAGCTCACGGGCGTGAGGACTGCGGTGACGATGTTTCGAATAGGATTCGAAAGCCATCGTGGCATCAGCTTCTTCACGGGAGCGAACGTGTTGTGGACCAATGACCCTGCCAAGTGCGAGTACCTCGTGAGTTGAGAGTATCTGCAAACAAATGGAACGGCAATCAGGAGCGGCTCAGGCCAGGGCGCGTGGCTGACATTGCAGCGGGCTGTCCGGTACGAGGGTGGATGGTGCGGGCGCGGTGGTGATGCTGGCGCCGCCGGGGAAGTAAAGCGCAGGGTGCAGAGGATAGAGTGTAGAGCGTAGAGAAGACGTGGGCTACCAGCCGTAGCGTTCGACTTCGCCTAGGAGGGCGAGCTTGCGCTCGGGGGTGAGGAAGCTGGCTTCGATGGAGTTGGCGGCTAGCTCGCGGAGTTGGTCGAGGGGAAACTCGAAGGTGCGGTGGGCGAGGAGATATTCGTCGAGCAGGTTGGCGCCGAAGAAGGGTGGGTCGTCGGAGTTGAGGGTGACCATGAGGCCTTCCTCGATGTAGCGGCGGGCGGGGTGGGCGTCGAGCGAGGGGCAGCAGCCGGTCCGCAGGTTGGAGGTGATGTTGAGCTCGAGCGGAATCTGGCGCTCGGCTAGCACCTCGATGAGATCGGGATCGTCCTGGGCGGAGAGGGCGTGGCCGATGCGCTCGGCGCCGATGTTGAGCGCTGCCCAGATGCTTTGCGGGCCGGTGTTTTCTCCAGCATGGCAGGTAAGTCGGAGGCCGTTGGCTTTGGCTTCGGCGTAGAGGTCGCGAAACTCGTGGGCGGGGCCGAGAAGTTCGTTGCCGCCGATGCCAATGCCGACGATGCTGGGGTACTGGTGTTGCAACTCGGCGGCTTTGCTGAAGACGCGGGCGCAGGCTTCGATGCCGAAGTGGCGGACGGCGTCGATGATCCAGAGCAGGGAGATATTGAAGTCGGCTTCAGCGCGGGTGCGGCCGTGTTCGATGGCGGCGATGACGTCGTCGACGTCGAGGCGATTCTGCCAGTGAAGGATGCCGATGGAGATGTAGGCTTCGGCGTGGCGCACGCCCTGGCGGGCGAGGTCGCGGAGCATGTTGTAGGTGATGAGGTCGTAGTCGGCGGGGGCGTGGAGGCGCTCGGTGACGGCTTTGAAGCAGAGGAGAAAGCTGGGGAAGTCGTGGTAGTTGTAGACGGCGCGGGCGTCGGCGAGAGTGAGTGGGGAGGGGTCGTTGCGGCGGGAGAGCTCGACTAGCGTTTCCGGCGTGATGGAGCCTTCGAGGTGAAGATGAAGCTCAGCCTTTGGTAGACCGCGGAGCCAGAGGAGTGGGTCGATGGGTTCCGGTGAAGATTGGGGTGCGGTCGCGCGACGAGCCATCTGATTAGTTTATGCGCTCAGGCGCGAGCCGGAGTGAACGCTGACTGCGGAACCTTCGGCGAGCAGGACGCTGGCAGGTTGCTGGGCGTTGAGCGAGGTGAAACCGGAGCCGTAGAGCTCGGCGAAGCCGGCGTCGACAGTGGCTTGCCGGACAGGATACGTCTGCCAGCGTGGGTGCTTTACCTCGTACTCGGAAGTGGTGCCGTTGCTACGCTTGGTATAGCCCCAATAATGCTCCGTGAGGAACTCTTCTTCGGTTCCAACGGCGATGGGCTGCGGAGAGGGTGATGCTTCGACGGCGAGGCTGTGCCATCTGTTGCTCTGCCTCCAAGAGTATTGAACGTTGAGCGAGCGCGCTGTGCTGTCAATGCTGGATTGAGTGGGAAGCGTGGCGTAGGGCTCCTCGTAGAGGGCGTTCGCGAGGCAGGTGATCGCGGTGCGCGGGACGAACTCGCGGATGAAGACAACGCCGCGTTTCTGGGTGCCGTCTGGCTCCGTGCGGCGTACGTAAAAGCGGAGATTGATTTCTTCGAAACGGGTATGGAAGGGGATAGGGACGCCTTTGAGGCGGACGTGGTCGAAGATAAAACCGACGAGCGAGACGTAGCAGCTTCCGTGGAAGAGATCGAGCTCAAGGCCGCTCGGAAGGTACGGCGTCAGCAGCGTTGGCTTGACGACGTATTGCGCCATGATGAGCTTGCGCCACTCGGCGGTGAGGAAGATGGACATTGCAGATTGGATGCTCGGAGGCTAGGGATTGAGGCGAAGATTCTCAACCCAGCGGAGTTGCTCGGGGGTGTCGGGGACTAGCGCGCCGCGGGCGTGGGTGATGCGGCGAAAGGCGTCGTCGGTTGAGAGGCCCTCGCGGCGCAGGAGGGCTGCGAGCAGAAGCGAGGACCGACCGATGCCGGCGCGGCAGTGGGCTACGATGCAGCGGCCTTGAATGAGATCGTGGTGAAGGGTGTCGATGAAGCGGAGGAAGGCTTCCGTGGAGGTGGGGATGTCGCGGTCGGGGATGGGAAAGCTGCGGAAATGGATGCCGTGACCGGAGCAGGCGGCGCGTTCGTACTCGAGAGCTAATTCGATGTCTTCTTCGGGCGTGAGCAGGGAGACGACAACGTCGGCGCCTTCGCGCTTGAGGTTGCGGATTTCGTCTTCGAGATGCCTTCCGCCATTTGGTCTTGCCATGATGGCAAGCTTTGCGGAGAGGCCGGTTTCAATCCAGTAGGCCATGTGCGTCGAATTCAACCCTTGGTTTCGTCGGTTGCTTTATAGAACTCGCTGCGCTTGCGGCTGTAGAAGTAGTAGACAACGAGGCCGATGATGAGCCAGACGAAGAAGCGAATCCAGGTGATGGCGGGAAGACCGGCCATGAGTAGACCGCAGAAGATGATGCTCAGGATGGGGAAGGTTGGACCTCCCGGGACTCGGAAGCCGCGGTGACGGTCGGGCTGTTTGCGGCGCAGGATGATGACGCCGATGGAGACGAGGACGAAGGCGAAGAGGGTGCCGATGTTGGACATCTCGGCGAGGGAGCCTACGTCAAAGAGGCCGGCGGGGATGGCGACGAGGATGCCTGCGACGATGGTGGAAAAGGCCGGGGTGCGGAAGCGGGGGTGGACCCAGGAGAAGGCGTCGGGAAGCAGGCGGTCGCGGGACATGGCGAACCAGATGCGCGCCTGACCGTACTGGCCGACCATGATGGAGGAGAGCATGCCGAGAATGGCGCCGATGAGAACGAAGAGCCGGACGAAGTGAAGGCGGTGTCCGCCGGGCAGAAGCGAGAGGCGCTTGAGGGCGTTGACGACGGGTGCGCCGTCGTCGGGATTGATGGTGTGCCAGTTGACGATGCCGGTGAGGGTGAGCGAGACGCCGACGTACAGGATGGTGCAGACGATGAGTGTGGCGATGATACCGATGGGGACGTCGCGCTGCGGATTCTTGCATTCCTCCGAGGCGGTGGAGATGGCATCGAAGCCGATGTAGGTAAAGAAGATGATGGAGCCGCCGGCGAGGACTCCTGAGACACCGTTGGGGACGAAGGGATGGTAGTTACCGGGGTGGATGAAAGAGATGCCAAAGATGATGAAGGCTAGGATGGCGGCCATCTTGATGAGCACCATGATGTTGTTTGTGCGGGCGGATTCTCGGATGCCTATGACGAGGACGATGGTGAGGACGCAGACGACGAGGAAAGCGGGGATGTCGAAGCCGCGATGCCAGCCAGTGGGGAAGATGGGGTTGCCAGCGAGATCCTGAAGGCCCTGGGGAAGGAAGGCGGGGGAGAGCCACTTGGGGTCGAGTCGGATGTGGAGCCAATCTAAAAGATCGACGAGGTGAGCAGCGAATCCGACCGAGACGCTCATGTTGGCGAACGCGTATTCGAGGATGAGGTCCCAGCCGATGATCCAGGCGACGAGTTCACCCATGATGGCATAGGAGTAGGTGTAGGCGGAGCCGGCGATGGGGATCATGCTGGCGAGCTCGGCGTAACAGAGGCCGGTGAAGCAGCAGACGACGGCGACAAGAAGGAGCGAGATGGCGAGCGCCGGCCCTGCGCCGGGGCGGCCAGCAACGGCGCCGTGGTGCAGGATGAGATCGACGATGGGCGATCCCTTCCAGTCGGCGATTTTGGCCGGGTTGCCGCCGATGGCCGTGCCGATGACCGTGAAGATGCCGGAGCCGACGACGATGCCTATACCGAGTGCAGTGAGCGAGACGGGCCCGAGTGATTTTTTGAGAGAGTGTTCGGGACGCTCGGAGTCGGAGATGAGCTTGTCGATGGACTTGGTGGCAAAGATTTGTCTGGCCAGGGCGCTCGTTCCTCGTCTTTAGAAGATAGGAACGATTGTATGCGGGAGGAGAGTGGCTGGCGAGGGCGGCCGAGCTTCTAGCGGGAAAGCGCAAATGGAAAGGCGAGCAGAAGGGCTCTGCTCGCCTTTGGGGATGTGGGTTGAATTAGCGCTTGGACTGGCCGCGAGATGCCTTCTTGACCTTGGCCTTGTTTTCGCCGCGGGCTCCGGTGCGGGGAGCCTTTGGGGCGGCCTTCTTGCGGGCTGCGCGCTTTACCTTCTTGCGATCTTCTTTATCTGTGATGGACTTGGTGTTTGCCATGAATGTCTTGTCTTCTCTCTAAGCTGAATGTGTGCGGCGGCGGACGACCAGGAGCGGTTTCTGCTCTTTTACAATCGCTCGAGCTGGGCGAACCTCTCGACCAGCTTCTTCATGCCGTGACTACTAAATTGTACGGTAAGCTTGGCATCTTCGCCGTCCCCTTCGCGGGCGAAGATAATGCCTTCGCCGTATTTGGGGTGGCGGACGCGAGCCCCTTTCCCTAAGCCGGTGCGGCCAGTGGGAGTGGGGATTTCCATACGGGCGCGGCCTTTGAATGCCGATGCACCGCCTTTGCCGAAGAAGGCGGCCGTGTTATCGAGCGGGCCGCTGCCGGTGCGAGGGCGCTGGCTGAAACGCTGCACTGCGTAGGATTTTGGACTGCTACCAGAGTCCTGGCTTTCATCTTCATACGAGTAGTGACGCTCGCCGCCGAGGTCGTCGTCGCTGTCGGGGCGACGGTGGCGCTGCGGATAGGGTGTGGAATAGGAGCTGCCGTAGCTGGCCGGGGAGAGGTCTTCGATGAGGCGTGAGGGGACCTCTTCGAGGAAGCGCGAAGGCATTGATGACTCGGGGCTGTCGTTGCCATAGCGGCGGCGATAGCGTGCGCGGGTCATGATGAGGGTGTCCATGGCGCGGGTCATGCCGACGTAGCAGAGGCGACGCTCTTCCTCCATCTGCGTGGGGTCCTGCAGGGTGCGCGAATGCGGGAAGAGACCCTCTTCCATTCCTGCCAGAAAGACCAGTGGAAATTCGAGGCCCTTGGCGGCGTGGAGGGTCATGAGGGTGACGCGGGCTTCGGCGGAGTAGGAGTCGGCGTCGGAGACGAGGGCGGCGTGGTCGAGAAACTCGGCGAGGGTTTCTCCGCGTGAGGTTGCGTCCTGCGCTGCGTTGGCCAGTTCCTTGAGGTTTTCGATGCGGGAGAAGGATTCGGGTGTGGCTTCGTCTTCCAAGGCTCGGATGTAGCCGGAGCGGTCGTTGAGGAACTTGATGAGCTCGGGGAGGGTTGCGGGGTCGCCGGGCTTTCTAAATGCGCGGGCGTCCGCTGCGTTGGCGGCGTCGTGATCGCCGGATTGCGCAGCGACGATGCGGACGCGGGCGGCGTCGCTGGCGCTTTGCTTGAGCGGAATGGGTGCGAACGGGTTGATGCTGGCAGCGTCGACAGTGGGCTCTTCGATGCGGGAGTTTTCGGGTGCGATGGTGGAGATCTCTTCGCTGGGACCGAAGTCGAAATCGAAGTTGAAGCTGGTGTCGAAGCTGGCGTTGGCGTCGTTGGCTGCGATGGAGAGTGGGGTTGGTTCGCTCTGCTCGTCGCTGTCGGCAAAGCCGAAGTCGAAGTTTGCGGTGTCGTCTTCGCTGGGGTCGATGGAGAGTTCGGGCAACTCGGCGTCGGGTGTGATGTCGGTTGTGAGTTTGGCGAGGAAGTCGGGACCGAGCATGGCGCGGGCGTCTTCGATGAGCTTGCGGAAGTTGCTGAGGGCGGTTAGAGCGCGGGCGGGGAGGAGCTTGTCGTCGACAGCGCGGGCGATGGCGTCCCAGGTGCTGATGCCGGTGGTAAGGGCAATGCGCTCAAGGGTTTCCATGGTGGTTTTGCCGATGCCGCGGGGTGGGGAGTTCACCACGCGGGACAGGGCTATCG
>JBAVDD010000294.1:0-1993 GCA_049587035.1 Acidobacteriaceae bacterium
GGCAAGAAGGATGATGCCGCCGGGGGCTAGGCGCTTGAGGCTGGTGGAGTAGTCGCGGACCTGGCCGGTGGCGTCGGTGGTGCCCTGGATGCCGACGAGGAAGAGAGCCAGGCCGAGGAAGGCAAAGAAGATGCCCGCAACCATGCCGCAGGACTGCAGGAACATGCGGTTCTGGGCCATGTGGAGGCCGAGGACGGTGGAGAGGTTGGCGGTGTTGCCGGAGGAGATGTAGGCGTCGAAGTGGCGCTCGAAGGAGAGGGTGGAGTCGAGGGAGTAGCTGAAGACGTAGAGGATGGTGAAGATCATGCACACGCCGGCGCAACCGAGGGCGGCGAAGACGCTGTAGCGAATCAGCGGGTCGCGCGCGGGTGGGGGGTTGTTTTGCTTCGGCGAATCGGGGGTTGCGGAGTCGTTCTCCATGAGCGTCTTTGGAACAATCCTAAAGCATAGGGAGGGATTGCCGATAAGTAAAGGCGCGAATGTGTTCGGTGGAAACCTGCACAGTAGTAACTAATACTGCATGACTGGTGTGGCTAGGGTTTCATGACCTGGGCGGCGAAGCGGGCCATTTCGGTGTGCTGCGGGGAGGATTGGAGGAGGACCAGGGAGCAGCCGGCGGCTTCGAAGTCGGCCAGGCGCTGGCGGACGGTTTCGGGCGTGCCGATGAGGCCGGATTGGAGGCCTCGGTTGGAGACGGAGTAATCGTGCAGGGAGATCTTCTTTTCGAGTTGGGAGCCGGTGATCCACTGCTGGAAGTTGGCGAAGCCGGCGGGAGATTTTGTGGGGTCGGGTTGCTGGCAGATGCGGTCTACTTCCCTGTTGGCTTCGGCTTCGCTGTCGCGGACGATGCAGTAGCCGGTGACGCCGAAGATCATTTCGGGGAGGTGGGGGTGTTGGGCGCGGCGTTGTTTCATGTCGGCGATTTTGGTGGCGATGGTGGTGGGGTCGTCGCCGTGCATGAGGTAGGCGTCGCACTTGGCCGCGATGAGGTTCTTGGCGGTGTCGGATTCACCGCCGGCGTAGAGGGTGGGGTGAGCAGAGTTCGTCGCCGGTGAACCTGCAGGTCTCTCCACTGCGCTGCGCTCCGGTCGAGATGACAAATTTTTCTCTGAACCGGAGTAGGTGCGTGCTGGAAAAGGCTTGGGGGAGAGGATGTTGTCTTCGATGGTGTAGTAACGGCCGTTGTGGGAGGTGTGTTGATGGGACCAGCAGTTGGTTAGGACGTCGAGCCATTCACTGGTGCGGGCGTAGCGGTCGTCGTGCTCGTCGAAGGGGATGCCGTATTTTTTGGCTTCGTCGGCCCACCAGCTGCTGACTACGTTGAGGGTGAGGCGGCCGTTGCTGATGCGGTCGATGTTGGCGGCTTGCTTGGCGAGCAGCGCGGGATTGTGGAAGGTGGGGCGGACGGCTACCATCAGCTCGAGTTTTTTGGTGACGGCGGCCAGGGCGGCGGCGGTGGACCAGGCGTCTAGCGAGGGGGATTCGGGACCCTTGATGTCGTTGAGGTTTAGCTCGGCGATTAGGGTTAGGTCGTAGCCGAGGGTTTCGGCGCGGAGGGTTAGGTCGCGGACGTAGTCCCAGGTGGCGGGCATTTGTTCGTTGTCGATGTTGCGAAGCCAGCCGCCGAAGACGGGGAGCCAGAAACCGTAGCGCATAAGAGGAGGGTCCAGGGGTTAGAGGTTAGATTTCAGAGGGCGATCCTGTCGATCTTCGCACTCGGGTAAAAAACGGTTTGGCGATGGCTGCAACGCTAGCGATTTCTACTTTGGAAAAGAACAAGATGTCCAGGTGCTGGGTGCTGGCAAAAATTCTCATGAATGCGGTTTCGATACAACGTACAAGGGTCTCGGGTGCTAGAGGCTTTCCCTCTAAGCATAATGCGACTCCAATACCAGGAGTTTCGCCATAGCTCAAGCGCACGAGATAGGCAGCATTAATCTCAGAAACGATCTCAACGCAGTTCGTGATGGAAAGCTTGAGCAGTGTCTCAGTC
>JBAVDD010000295.1:0-2952 GCA_049587035.1 Acidobacteriaceae bacterium
GGTCACAGCGCCCACCGCACTACCCAAAGTCTCTCTCACCTTGGGAAGATCAAACCGGTAGCCCGCCCCGCGCATAGTCTTCAGAAACCGTGGTGTCTCCGGATCCACCTCGATCTTTTCCCGAATCCGCCGCACATACACATCCACACTGCGCGGCGTCACAAACCGCGCATCGCCCCAAACCGCATCCAGCAGATGGTCCCGGCTGAACACCCGACCCGGATGCCGCGCCAGGTAATCCAGCAGCCGAAACTCCGTAGCCGTCGTCGTCACCAGCTCGTTCTTCACCCGCAGCTGCATCGAGTTCCCGTCAATCTCCAGCGTGTCAATCGACAGCACCGCAGTCCCGCCTCCGGCCCCGCCCTGCGACTCCGCCGGCCGCTCAAACCGCCGCAGCACGGCCTTCACTCGCGCCAGCAACTCGCGCATCGCAAACGGCTTCGTAATATAGTCGTCCGCGCCCAACTCCAGCCCATGCACTCGGTCGTTCTCTCCAGCCCGCGCCGTCAAAAAGATAATCGGAACGCTGGCGAGCATCGGATTCTGCCGCAACCGCCTGCATAAATCCAACCCATCGCCACCCGGCACCATGATGTCCAGCAGAAACAGCGCCGGCCGCTGCCGCTCCGCATCCTGCACAATCGAACCCACCGCCGGATACGCCCGCACCACATAGCCCGCGCCCTCCAGCTGATACTGCACCAGTCGCCGTATGTCCGCATCATCTTCCAGGACGAAGACCACCTGACTCACAAGCTCTCCAGGCCGCGTCGACACGCCCGCGTCCGCGTTCAGCATACCCCGTAGCGCTCAACACTTCGAATAAAAGACCGTGAATCGTAACCGGAGGTTCCCTCCGCTCAAAATTACTACTTGACATCACACACTATGTGTCATACAGTATGTTTCATACAGTATGGACACCAACCCCAACTCGCCCGACCTCCAACTCTTCGACGCCCTCCGCCTCGAGCTCCGCCGCGGCTGCCTCATCCTCGCCGTCCTCGCCCAGCTCCGTCACGAGCACTACGGCTACACCCTCCGCAAAGCCCTCGCCGACCAGGGTCTAGCCATCGAAGAGTCCACCCTCTACCCCCTCCTCCGCCGCCTCGAAACCCAGCAGCTCCTCACCAGCCAATGGCGCGAAGAAGACAAGCGCAACAAGCGCTTCTACAAACTTTCCCCCACCGGCGAAACCATCCTCACCCAGCTTCTCGCCGAGTGGAATGGCATCAACGATTCGCTCCACAAAATTCTGAACGACAGTGAAAGGTGAAGACCATGAACTTACTCGAACGCTATCTCCAGGCAATCGGCAGATACCTCCCCCCATCCACCAAAGAAGACACGTTAGCCGAGCTCCGCGCCAACCTGCTAGCCGAAATGGACGAACGCACCGAAGACCTCGGCCATCCATTAACCGATACCGAAGCCGCCGATATCCTCCGCGCGCACGGCAAGCCCGAGCAGGTAGCCCTGCGCTACCTCCCACAGCGTTCCCTCATCGGCCCCACACTCTTCCCCTTCTATCTCTACACGCTGCGCAAGGCGCTTCCGCTGATCGCGCTGATTTACGCAATCGCACGTGGAGTTACATTGATCTGGGCCCCCAACCAAGGTTCCCTCGCCGTTGGAATCTTTGCGGCTGTAGTGCAGTTCATCCCAACGCTCATCATCGCCTGGGCCAGCGTGACAATCATCTTCGCCGCAATCGAATTCGCTCAACACCGCCCAGGTGCAGAACAAAAGTCGACCGATTGGGATCCCGCCAAACTACCAGCTCTAATCCACACCGCCGCGGGCGATGTCTGGAAGTCGCGCACCGGCAGGGTCGTAGACCTGGCAATTCATTGCGTCTGGCTGGCCTTTGTCCTCCTCATTCCCCGCCATCCCTTCCTCATCATCGGCCCGGGCACGATCTATCTGAGCAGCCTCGGCATCACCTTCGCCCCTGTCTGGCACACGTTCTACATCCTGCTCCTGATCCTTCTGGGAATACAGCTCGTGGTGAAGATCCTGGCGCTACGCAACGGCCCCCAACCCTGGAAAGCTCCCGCGGAAGTTCTCACCCGGCTGCTGGGAGCAGCAGGCGTCTGCGTCCTGCTATCCACAAAGTCCTACTTCGCCACCACCAGCACAACAACAAGCCTGCCAAATCTCGCAGCGATCAATCACTCCCTGAATCTAGGCCTCAAACTAGTCCTGTTCATTATTGTGATCCGCTTTGTAATAGATGCATGGAACTACATTCGCCGCCGGACTCCCGCCTCACAACTCGCCTTCTAGCAACATTCAGCTACACCGCTCCAGCACATCCAAACGCACATCCAGACCAGCAGACCTTCCACTCTGCTGGTCTTTCCTATCCCTACCCCCTCCCGCCGTCACGCAGAACTAGCTGAAGTCCCGCGACCTCGCCCACACCACCGGCCAAGGCTCCTTCAGATGGTGGCAGACCAGAATCTGCGGATGATCCACGGACTCCTCATTCTGCACGCCGTTCGGCAGGTGCACCATCCCCGCCACCCTGCAGCTCGCGAAGAAATGGCTTTCATCCTCAAGATGCCCGCCGACAACAATCACCGTCTCCGGCTCGAACGGCCCCCACCCGCGATCATAAAAATCATTCACCGTACCAATCGGCACCGGCAGCCCATACTTCGGCCCATACAGCGCAATGGCCCCAGCCGCGCCATAGTTCTCCCCCAGCACCGCAAGCTTCGTGCGATCCTCCGCCGGCAACGAGTCCCGCACCGCCGCAACCTCGCCCACCAACTCCGGCCAGCCCACCTCATTCGCCAGGTCATAGTTGTTCTTCATCTGCCAGTTCCACGCCGCCGTCCCCGGCCTCCATATCGGCAGCCCCGTCCACGCAACCGCCCCTACCTCCGCCAGCACCGCCACCACCACCGCTCCATAAACAAGGCCGCGCACAACCCTCACGCGCGTCGT
>JBAVDD010000296.1:0-10329 GCA_049587035.1 Acidobacteriaceae bacterium
GTAGGCGCTCTGAGGACAAGCTGGAGACAACTCTAATTGAGTTGCAGGAACGAACGGATGACCTTGTGTCCTCACTGAACAGTAGCCGATGCGCCTGCTGGACACTGGACATGGATGGCAGTCGAAGCGAGCGCTGGTATAGCGGCAGCTATCAACTCTACGGCCGGCCGTATACCGAATTGGAGGGGCTTTCGTCATTGCAGCCGCTGGTGCATGCGGAGGATCATCAGCGATTCACCGAGCTAATGCTACGGATGCGGGAGACCTGGGAGCCGGTGATCTTTGAGCACCGAGTGATCTGGCCCAATGGTGAGGTCCATACGCTGGAGATGCGCGGCAATCGCGTGGCCGGACGTCGCTGCGTGTGGCGTGGCGTGACGCTGGATATTACAGAACGCAAGAAGACGGAAGCGGCGTTGCTGCGTGCGGAGAAGCTGGCGGCGATGGGTCGGCTGGCTTCGACGGTGGCGCATGAGATCAATAATCCGCTCGAGTCGGTAACCAACCTGCTGTTTCTTGCGCGGGCCAGCCAGTCGCTGGATAACGAGACGCAGATGTACCTGGCCACGGCAGAGCGTGAGCTGGCGCGGCTAAGCAACATCACACGGTTGACGCTAGGGTTTGTGCGCACAAGCGCCAGCGCGGATGAGACGGATGTGGCCGAGGTGGTCAATGAGGTGCTCTCCATCTTCAACCACCGCTTCGACACCAAGAGTGTGCGCGTGGAGCGCCACTTTGAACCGGAAGTCAGCATTACGATCGCTCCACATGAGCTGCGCCAGATTGTGACTAACCTGATCGCCAACGCAGCGGATGCGGTGGGATTGGAGCGCGCTCAGATCCGCATCCGAATCCACCGAGAGGGGGATAATGCGGTGCTCGAGGTAGAAGACAACGGCGAGGGGATCGACCCAGAGCATCTGCCGCGGATCTTCGATGCCTTCTTCAGTACCAAGGAAGAGGTGGGCACCGGCATCGGGCTGTGGGTGACGCGCGAACTGGTGGAGAAGAACAACGGCCATATCTCCGCCAGAAGCAGCACAAAGCCACCGCTGCCCTCCGGAGCAACAACACAGTTCCGGGTGGAGTTTCCGGCCGCCTAGCAGGCGGCGGTTCTACGCATGCGTAGATTCCTTTGCCTCTGCGTCCCGGAGCGCCTTCGGTTTGCGCGTGAGAAGGAAGATCATGCCCGCGACGATCAACAAGGTGACGATGCCGGCGATGCCAAGGATGCGGACGATCGAAACTGAGTACCGGCCTGCCGAGGGGCTGTAGCTGCAGCAGTAGAGGATCAGCAGGTCGACGGGGTTGCTGATTTTTTTGTCGCCGGCCTGCAGCAGCGCCATGCGCAAATCGCGGGTGGGATAGTCGATGCCGGCGAGGTACTTGGACAAGACGCCGTCGGGGGTGGCGAACATGATGACGCTTGAGTGGGCGAACTGGTCCATCTTGCCGTCGGGGCCGGGCACGCGTACGTAGTGGAAGCCGCTGGCGCCAGTGATGGCGTCGATGCTGGCCTGGTCGCTGGTGAGAAAGTGGACGGCATTGGCAGCGGTGGGATTGTTCGTCCAGCCGGCTTCGCTGAGAAAGGTCTTCTTCTGATCGACGGCGGCGGCTGGCTTGTCCATGGGATCGATGCTGAAGACCAGCACCTGGTAGTCCTTGCCGGGGATGAGCGTGGTGTTGGCCAGTCCGGTGGCGAGGCCGTGCTGCACCTGTGGACACAGCATGCCGCAGCTGTAATATACCTCCGCCATGACGACGGGCTTGTTGCTGAACCAGCTGCGCAGTTGGCCGGTGCGCCCGTTCTCGTCGGTGAAGACGGCGGACATGGGCAGCGGCTGGCCTAGGCGCTGCTCAATGCCGGCATGCGCGAGATAGGCAGGCCTCGCCTGGGCCGTGGCCCCGATCGGCTTGTCCGATGCGTACCCTTGCGCGTGGAGGGATGGGAGCGAGGTTGCGAATCCCAGAACGATAAACGCCAGCGCCCGGGCACAACGGAGCTCAAGTTTCACTAGGTTCACTTTCTCCTGACAGTTTCCATGGTAAACCCGTGCAGAGATGCAGCCGGCGCGCGAGCCACAACGGGAAGCAGTATCCTAGACAGCGTGAATACTTACACGATTCGGATTGGATCACGCGGCTCGCAGCTTGCTCTATGGCAGGCGAACCACGTCGCCGTGCAGCTTCGCTCTCTTGGACATACGGTGGAGATCGAGGTCATTCGCACAATTGGGGACCGCACGCAGGACCCCGGGTTTGTTGCGCCCGCAACCTTTGAGGACGGCACGCCGCTAGATGCAAAGGGCATCTTTATTAAAGAGATTGAAGACGCGCTGCTGGTGGGCAGGATTGATCTTGCGGTGCACTCGCTGAAGGACCTGCCGACGACACTGAATGAGCGGGTTACGCTGGCCGCGATTCCGTCACGTGCCGACGCGCGCGATGCGTTTGTGTGCGAGAAGTATTGGGGGCTGCACATGCTCCCCTCAGATCCGAGCATTGCGACGACCAGTCCGCGGCGGCAGGCGATGCTGCTAGCGTTGCGGCCGGACCTGCGGTTTGTGGAGATGCGCGGCAACATCGATACGCGGCTGCGCAAATGGTCGGAGGGACAGGCAGACGCGCTGGTGCTGGCGTCGGCCGGACTCGACCGGCTGGGACGCACCGAACATGTGCACCATCGATTCAGCGTGGATGAGCTGACCCCAGCGCCCGGACAAGGCGCGCTGGGGTTGGAGACACGCAGCGCCGAACATCCGCTGGATACCGATGATCCGGCGCGTGACCCGTATATCTTCGAGGCCGTGCGCGTGCTGAATGATCCGGATGCGGAGTTTGCGACGCAAGCCGAACGCACAGTGCTGCAAGCGCTCGGTGGAGGCTGCCAGTTACCGCTCGGGGCCTACTGTCATCGCGTGGATGAGATGTGGCACCTGCACGCGACGGTGGCGGCGCGCGATGGCGAGCAGGTTGCGCACGTTGTGAAGAAGGCTCCGGTTGGAACGGCCGCGCGCGATCTCGGGGCGATGGTTGCCGCTGAACTGACCGCGCGCGGGGTGCTGGAGCTGCTGCACCAGAGCGAGCTTGATTGAGAAGAGACGCCCATCGCGCTCATCTGCACTTTGGTCGCCACATCTTGAAACTGTGGCAGACATGCGCACATCTACTACTCGCATGAAGAGCGTATGGAGTGCGAAGGAGATCCCGTCGCAACAAGGGCGGCGGGTGTTGATTACGGGAGCCAACAGTGGAATTGGCTGGGAGACGGCGCTTGAGCTTGCGCGCGCTGGCGCGGAGATCATCTTACCGGCGCGAACAGAGACGAAGGCTGGCGACGCCATCGCGCGCATCCACGCTCAGGTTCCGGACGCGAAGATCGTTGCGGAGATTCTCGACCTGGCGGACCTGGCGTCCGTTCGTGCGTTTGCTTCGCGCGTGCAGGAGAGGTTTCCGGGCCAGTCGCTGGATTTGCTGATCAACAACGCCGGCGTGATGGCGATACCGAAACGCGAGCTTACGGTCGATGGCTATGAGCGCCAGTTTGCGACCAACTATCTTGGACCGTTTGCGCTGACAGCGTTGCTGTTCGATTCCATCAAGCCGCAGCCCGGTTCCCGCATCGTTACGGTGTCCAGCACCGCAAGCAAATTCGGGAAGATCGACTTTGCCAACCTGCAGAGCGAGCGGCGATACAGTCCGATGTGGCAGGCCTATAGTCAGTCGAAGCTAGCCGATTCCGTCTTCGCGTTGGAACTACAACGCCGGCTCACGGCGATCGGGTACCCCATCATCAGCACAGCGGCGCACCCTGGCTACGCGATCACGAACCTGCAGGTGACCGGACCTGGGGAAGGGAGCTGGATGATGCGCATGTCTGCACGTCTGCTCAGACCGCAGGACGCAGCTCACGGAGCGCTGCCGACGCTCTTCGCTGCCGTCGCACCGGAGGCTCAACCCGGCGGCTACTACGGGCCGGATGGTTTCCAGGAGCTGAAGGGCGACCCCGCGCCCGCGACGATCGCCACAAAGGCAAAAGACTTAAGCACGGCACGGCGGCTGTGGGCGCAGTCCGAGCGGCTGACGTGTGTGCGCTTCGATGCGCTGCCAGACCCCAGCTAGTTCCAGCTACGAGCCAAGATTCCCACGCACAGCGCGCTTACACTTCTTGACATACGCGCATGTTTCGTGAGGGTACCTGCGTCATCCAACTGAGGGTTTGGCATCAACAGAAACGGGAGATTGCCTGGAATGTATTGCACCGAATCAGCCAGTGGAATGCTTGAGCTGTTCCGCTTTCGCCGCGACCCGATTGCGTATGTGGGAGATATTGGCCGACGCAGCGTGGACATACGTGCGATCCGCGTTGGCTCGCGACACATCTTCGTAGTCAACCAACCGGAGTTGATTCGCGACATCCTCATTACGCACGATTGGAACTTTGTGAAAGGACCGGGCCTGCGCTCATCCAAGCCGGTGCTGGGCAACGGCCTGCTGACCAGCGAGGGCGAGCTGCATCGCCGCCAGCGCCGCCTGGTGCAACCTGCATTTCACAGCGCGCGCCTGGCCAGCTACGCGGAGACCATGGTGCAATGCGCTGTAATTCAGTGTGAGAGTTGGAACCCGGGCTCAGAGTATTTCCTCGATGAGCAGATGATGCGGCTCACGCTACAGATCGTCGGCCGGACGCTGTTCAGCGCGGACATGCAGGACGAAGCAGCGGAAGTCGGCAAGAGCCTGAAGCGGGCGCTGAGCGTCTTTGTCGCACTGAACAATCCTTTGGCGCAGCTTCTGGCTCCGGTAAGGGGCTGGGCCAGGCGCAAGGCTGCGCGGTCTCGTCAGGAGATCGAAGCGCTGCTCAGCAAGGTGATCAATGCGCATCGCAAGGCTCCCGAGGCGTATGACGACATGTTCTCAATGCTGCTGCGCTCGCACGACGAATCCGGTGCAGGGTATATGTCCAATGAGCTGCTGCTGGACGAGTGCCTCACTTTGTTTCTTGCCGGTCATGAGACGACCGCGAACGCGCTTGTCTGGACCTGGTATCTGCTCTCTCAGCATCCCGAGATGGTTGCGAAGTTGGAGGCAGAGCTGGAGTCCGTGCTGATAGGCCGGCTGCCGACGCTTGAAGATGTGCCCGCGCTCAAGTACATCGGGCAGGTGCTGCGCGAGTCGATGCGGCTTTATCCGCCCGCATGGATGATCGCGCGCGACGCCGTCACGGCGTATCGTCTCGGAGACGTCGATGCCCCCCAGGGGTCAACGTTCATGATGAGTCCCTACGCTACGCAGCGCGACCCGCGCTTCTGGGAGAAGCCCGAGGTGTTCGACCCCGAACGCTGGGCTGCTGATGCGACGTCGGCGCGCTCAAGCTTTAACTACTATCCGTTCGGAGCTGGAACACGCGTTTGCATCGGCGAACACTTTGCCATGATGGAAGGAGTCCTGCTGATCGCAACGCTGGCGCAGCGATGGCGCTTCACCTTGGTCGACGGACAGCAGATTACCCCATGGCCGCGCATCACGCTGCGGTCGCGAAGGCCGATGGCGTTTACTCTGACGCGCCGGGATTGAAGTCCGCAATTGGAGGTGGTCTTTGCGGCGGGACTACGCTGTAGCCGGAGTTCCCACCGCTGGACTGAGGTACTGCGAGAGATCTTTCGCGGCCTCAGACTGCACCACAATCATGAGACGGTCGCCTGGTTGCAGAATCGTGCTGGCCCTTGCGAGGACGACCGTGGTGCCGCGCAGGATGGAGACGATGCGGGTGTGCGCGAGCACATCGCTCTCCGGGCGCGCCTGGATCTGCTTGCCGACCCAGGGACTGTCCGGGCGAAGGACGCCAACGGTGAGTTGCGAGCCGTCGGGGAGGTCGAGTGCGACTCCTGATTGCAGCAGTGAGGCCAGGTGCAGGTGGGTCATGTCGGCTGGCAGAGGAATATTGCCCGAGTCGAGCAGGCGCACCGCAGTCGCCACTTGTTCCGCGCTGTGAGAGGGGGAGTCGGAACGCCCAGCCACCTGCGCTTCGTAGAGGCTGTTGTACTTGAAGAATCGCGAGAGGTTGACCTGGATCACGTAGCTGAGCATCACGGCAAGGCCAGCGGGCACGAGTAGTTGATAACCGCCGGTCATCTCGGCCACCATCAGCAGCGTGGCGATGGGAACGCGTGCGGCGCCGCCAAAGACGGCTGCCATGCCCACGATGACCATGCCCGCTGGCGTATGGTGCGAGAGCAGAGCGAACGATCCACCGAGCATTGCGCCGACAAAAAGGCTGGGCGCGAAGACCCCGCCTGAGCCTCCCGATGAAACCGTGAGCGATAGCGCCAGCATCTTGGCGAACAGCAGAACGAGAAGAAGCTTGAGTGCGAGCTGCCCGTCGATGGTTTGTTGGATCCATCCGTAGCCGCCGCCCAGCACCTGCGGCAGCCGCAGCGCGATGAGGCCAACGAGGAGTCCGCCTACAGCGGGCTTGAGCCACGCTGGGATCGGCAGCGCGTGAAAGCCGTCGCGTATGCGGTAGAAGATCTCCGGCAGCAGCGTGCCGGCGATGCCGCTGGCCGCACCGAGCAGAATGTACCAGCCATAGCTGGCCACGTGCGTCGGCGCGGCCAGGGCTGGAACCGCGAAGAGAGGCTTCCAGCCAACGAAGGCTCCGTTGATTGCGTACGAGACGATGGCCGCCAGCATGCAGTAGAGCAGGCCTTCGGATTCGAACTCGATACTGCCGTAGAGCACTTCCACGGCGAAGATGGCGGTGCCGATCGGGGAGCGGAAGATGGCGGAGAGTCCGGCGGCCATGCCCATCATCACAATCAGCCGCCGCTCGCGCTCTGAGCGCTTGAGCCAGGTGGCATAAATAGACCCAAAGCCCGCCGCGATGAGCGCCGTTGGGCCTTCGCGGCCAGCGGACCCGCCTGAGCCAATGGTGATCGCGGAGGTCAGCAACTTCACCGGAGCAACGCGTGCGCGCAGCGTGCCTCCGGTGAAGTGGAGGGCCTTGACGACTGTGTCGGTGCCGTGGCCCTCGGTTTCGGGTGCCAGTCCGTAGACCAGCGCTCCGGAGATCAAGCCACCCAAAGTGCAGACGACTGGGATGAGCCAGAGGCCGTGTGGGCCGATGATCTGGTGTGCTACGCCACCATCGGTAGGAACTCCGGGCGGTGTGTAGCCGGCCAGCCAACCGAGAAAGAACTTCTGCGCAGCGCGCAGCATCCACGTGAACACCTGCGCACTCAGTGCGCCGATGATGCCAAGGACCAGCGCATCCAGCAGCAGCCTCGGTTTGTCTACGTTGGTCACCCTGGAGAGTCCGATGCAGGAAGTATCGCACGGGTCGCCGCGAAGAAGGATGAAGCGTAAAACTTCCTTCGGGCCGCGTGTCTACTCTCCGTAGGGCACCCAGATGTTCTTTACCTGCGTGGCATGGCGGAGGAACCAGCGGCCTTCCGCCTGCACCGGGTCAAACCAGTCAATGGCGCGGCCGTTGTTGGTGAAGACCTGTTTGAGGTTGCCGATAGATGCGCCCTTGACCATGCTTGCGCAGGCTTCGTCACGGAAACTCCAGATGGCGTCGATGTCATCATGCTCAGCGAGCGTCTTGCCGAGCTCGCTGGCTTTGCCGGAGACGAGGTTGACCACACCGCCGGGGAGGTCGCTGGTATCGAAGACCTGGTAGAGCTCACTCATAAGGATCGAGGCGCGCTCGCTCGGAACGGCGACGACCGTGTTGCCCATGGCGATCGCCGGCAGGATGAGCGAAAGCAAGGAGAGCAGCGGAGCCTCGTCCGGAGCGAGGATGCCAATGGTGCCAACGGCTTCTTTCATCGCGAGTGTAACCATGCGCGCGGGCGGGTTGTGGATCGTGCCCTCGAACTTGTCGGCCCATGCTGCGTAGGCAAACGTGCGCTCGATGCTTTGGTCGAGCTCGACGGCGGCCTGCTCGGGGCCAACGAAGGCGGCGAGTTTGGCGATGATCTCGGCGCTGCGCTGCGCAAGGTTTTCCGCGGTGAAGTAAAGCACCTGCGCGCGACCGTGCGCAGGTGTCTTCGCCCACTTGCTGGCAGCTCGCGCGGCCTCCACGGCGTTGCGAATATCTTTGCGGTTGCCCAGCGGTGCTTCGCCTGCGAGGCTACCGTCGCGGCCATAGACAGGGTAGCTGTAGCCGGAGTCAGGACGCGCCTGCTTGCCGCCTATGTACTGCTTCACGGTACGGTCGATAGCAAAGTCTTCGGCGGCGGCGGTGGGATAGTCGATCGGAGCTTCGGGCTCAGGCAGCGCGGCCACTGGAGTCGCGTCCAGCTCGTCGTGCAACCACGCGGGCTCGAGGTACTCGTACATACCCTCCTTGCCGCCCTCGCGTCCGTAGCCCGACTCGCGATAGCCGCCGAAGCCGCAGGCGGCGTCGAAGAGGTTGGTTGCATTCACCCAAACCACGCCAGCCTTTACCTGCGCGGCCACGTCGAGTGCGACGTTGATGTTCTCGCTCCAGACGCTGGCGGCGAGACCATAAGTAGTGTTGTTCGCCAACTCAACGGCCTCAGCCGGTGTGCGGAAGGTCATCGAAACCAGTACCGGTCCGAAGATCTCTTCCTGCGCAACGGTGGCGCTCGGCGAAACGCCCGTGAGCAGCGTCGGCTTGAAGAACAGACCTCGATCGGGCATCGTGACATCCGGCTGGTAACACGTTGCACCCTCGGTAATGCCGGTCTTCACCAACGATGCGATGCGATCGTACTGCACCCGGTCGACGATGGCGCCGATGTCGATGGCCTTATCCAGCGGCGAGCCGATGCGCAGCGTCTGCATCCGCGCCCGGATCTTCTCGTACAGGCGCTCGGCGACGCGCTCTTGCACCAGCAGCCGCGAGCCCGCGCAGCAAACCTGGCCCTGGTTGAACCAGATGCCGTCAACGAGGCCTTCAACGGCGGAGTCAAGGTCGGCATCGTCGAAGACAATGTACGGGCTCTTGCCGCCAAGTTCCAACGACAGCTTTTTGCTCGTGCCTGCCGTAGCCTTGCGGATGATGCGGCCAACTTCGGTCGAGCCGGTGAACGCAATCTTGTCGATCCCCGGGTGCTCGACGATGGCGGCGCCGGTTTCTCCATCGCCGCTGACAACGTTCAACACTCCCTTGGGCAGGCCGATCTCGTGCGCGATCTCGGCGAAGGCAAGCGCGGTGAGCGGGGTGTACTCGGCGGCCTTGATGACGACGGTGCATCCGGCGGCAAGTGCGGGTGCAACCTTCCAGGCGAACATCAGCAGTGGAAAATTCCACGGGATGATCTGGCCAACCACGCCCACTCCCGTATAACCGGGAAACTCTTCATCGAGAAGTTGGGCCCAGCCCGCATGATGATAAAAGTGCCGCGCAACAAGGGGAATATCGATATCGCGCGATTCACGAATCGACTTCCCGTTATCGAGCGTCTCCAACACAGCGAGCCGCCGCGAGTGCTTCTGCACCTGCCGCGCCAGCGCATACAGATACCGCGCCCGCTGATGCTCCGTAAGCGCTTGCCAACCCGGCAGGGCAGCGCGCGCAGCCTTCACGGCGCGATCAACCTCGGGTGCATCGGCTGCGTCGACCGTTGCGAGGTGCTCGCCCGTCGCCGGATTGGTCACGGCAAAGGCCCTGAGGCTCGTGCCCTTAGTAGCCGAGCCGACAGGTGTAAACGCCCCGTCAATATAGTGCCCGAAGTGGCGTTTATGCGAATCCAACCAGCGATAAACTTCGCTAGCGTCTTCCGGCGCCGGTCCGTACTCCATGCTCTCGAACTTTTCTAAGATGCTGCTTGCCATAGGGTTTCCTTCGTCTTGCTCTCTAATGTTCATATTCCTGCAATGGGCTATGAACCCACTCCACGCTCTCTAAAATTTTTCGAGCATCGTCATCCAAAATTGCGTGGTAGTGATGCTGATGTGGATTCGGAAGGACGACTTCGTTTTGCGAAACCTCCTGCCACCCCGTTTCTTGAAGTTCACTAGCCCATTCGTTCACTGGTCCATAGCAGTAAATCAGGTTGTGTTCGTCAAGAACCAGTAATGCCGGACCCTCCAGCGATTTGATCCAGAAATTATGCCTCGCATCGCCTTCCAGGAAGTTGCGGTATCGGTCGAGAAAAGCTTCTATATCGATACGAAGGAAGGTATCTACGCTCTGATAGCGGCCGAGCTCTCCTTCCCCTCTGGATACCCGGAGTACGTAGAGCATCCACAATGGCTCTGGCATGCGTTCAAGCAGCTTCTTTAGTAACTCAATCTGGCTTTGATTTGTCGCGACACTGAGGAGCGGAATGCCTTTCCGATCTTCACGCGCAAATAGATTTG
>JBAVDD010000297.1:0-8112 GCA_049587035.1 Acidobacteriaceae bacterium
ATGAGCTACTGAGCCCCCCAAGGCTCTCCGGAACTATCGCCGGAAACTCAAACGGCACGAACTGATTATCTATTCAGATCAAACGAAATCGTCAAACGAAACTCGAAATTCAAGGAGAAGTATCAACATGGCAGCCACTTCATTTACGCCGTTACACGATCGCATTCTGGTTCGCCGTCTCGAAGAGGGTGAAACCGTCCGTGGCGGCATCATCATCCCCGATTCAGCCAAGGAAAAGCCGCAGCAGGGCGAAGTCATTTCGGTCGGCAAGGGTAAGTCCAACGACGAGGGCAAGGTCTTCCCGCTCGACGTCAAGGCCGGCGACACCATCCTCTTCGGCAAGTACTCCGGCACCGAGATCAAGCTCGATGGCGAAGAGCTCCTCATAATGCGCGAGGAAGAAGTCCTCGGCATCCTCAAAAAGTAGGGACTACGCGTCCAGCGAGAGACGGCTTCGCCGCAATGCTCGCTGACTGAACGTTTTGAGCAGCAACCAACACTCGCCGGAACTCCCGGCACAAGGACAAAAGTAATGGCAAAGCAAATTCTGCACGGAGAAGATTCGCGTCAGGCCATCCTGCGTGGCGTCAACACGCTGGCCAACGCGGTGAAGGTGACGCTCGGTCCCAAGGGCCGCAACGTTGTCATCGAGAAGAAGTTTGGTTCCCCCACCATCACCAAGGACGGCGTCACCGTTGCCAAGGAGATCGAGCTCTCGGACACCATCGAGAACGTCGGCGCTCAGCTGGTTAAAGAAGTCGCGTCCAAGACCTCCGACATCGCCGGCGATGGCACCACAACCGCTACCGTACTTGCCCAGGCCATCTTCCGCGAGGGCGTGAAGACCGTGGCTGCCGGCGCGAATCCCGCTGCTCTCAAGCGCGGTATTGACAAGGCGGTTGAGGCCATCATCGGCAAGCGCGATGAGCAGGGCGTCGTCACTGGCGGAGCGCTCTCGAAGTTTTCCAAGCCCGTCACAGGCGACATGATCGCGCAGGTCGGAACCATCTCGGCCAACTCGGATGAGCAGATCGGCTCCATCATCGCCGCGGCAATGAAGAAGGTTGGCAAGGACGGCGTCATCACGGTCGAAGAGTCCCGCACCATGGAGACCCAGCTCGACGTCGTCGAGGGCATGCAGTTCGATCGCGGCTACCTCTCGCCCTACTTCGTCACCGATGCGGAGCGCATGGAAGTTGCCCTCGAGAACCCCTACGTCCTCATCTATGAGAAGAAGATTTCTTCGATGAAGGATCTGCTCCCGCTGCTCGAGCAGATCGCCCGCACCGCCAAGCCGCTGCTCATCATCGCAGAGGACGTGGACGGTGAGGCGCTCGCAACCCTCGTGGTAAACAAGCTGCGTGGCACGCTCAACGTCGCCGCCGTTAAGGCGCCTGGCTTCGGCGATCGCCGCAAGGCCATGCTCGAGGATATCGCTGTTCTCACAGGCGGCAAGGCCATCACCGAGGACCTCGGCATCAAGCTCGAGGGCGTCAAGATCGAAGACCTCGGCACCGCCAAGCGCATCACCATCGACAAGGACAACACGACCATCATCGACGGTGGTGGTGAGGATGCCAAGATCGAAGGCCGCGTGAAGGAGATTCGCGCGCAGGTCGAGAAGACCACCTCCGATTACGATCGCGAGAAGCTCCAGGAGCGCCTTGCGAAGCTGGTCGGCGGCGTCGCCGTCATCAAGGTCGGTGCTGCTACCGAGACCGAGATGAAGGAAAAGAAGGCCCGCGTCGAGGATGCGATGCACGCAACCCGTGCGGCTGTCGAAGAGGGCATCGTCCCGGGCGGCGGCGTAGCGTTGATCCGCTGCGTGCCGGCGGTCGATGCGCTCATCAAGACGCTCGAGGGCGACGAGAAGATCGGTGCAACGATCATCCGCCGCGCTATCGAAGAGCCGCTCCGCACCATCGTTGGCAACGCCGGCGAAGAGGGCTCGGTCGTCATCGGCAAGATCCACGACTCGAAGGACGCGAACTACGGCTACAACGCCGGAACCGACGTCTACGAGGACCTGGTGAAGGCCGGCGTCATCGATCCCACCAAGGTCACCCGCACTGCCCTGCAGAACGCAGCGTCGATCTCCGGCCTGCTTCTCACCACCGAGGCCATCATCGCCGAGATCCCGGAGAAGAAGGAAGCTCCGGCAGGCGGCGGTCACGGCGGCGGCATGGACGGCATGTACTAGGACTACGCGTCCAGCGAAACGCGGCTACGCCGCAAAAGCAAGGCCCCGGAGAAATCCGGGGCCTTCTCTTTGGTCGCTCCTTTTACCGTTCCGGCGAGATCCTCACCGGCGTACCCGGTTCTGGGGGCCCGTCATCACCTGGCAGACTCTTCTTACGCCGCTTCACTGGTGGCGCCGAGTTCGGCCCTTTCTGCTTGCGGCCGTGGCCATTCTTCTTTCCATTGGGTGTCTCGATCACGGCACGCATCCAATAGTTGCCGTTCTCGTCCACCTCCACGCCATGCGTCTCGCGCTCGAAGCCCGGGAACCGCTTGCCGAACTCCTCCATCGCAAGGATCAGCTTGATCACCGGGCTCTCCGACCCGCCCAGCCGCTCGCCCGGCATCGACATCGGAATCCCCGGCGGGTATGGCACCAGCATCACGGCCGCGATGCGTCCAGCCATCTCCGCAAAGCGCACCTTCTCGGTCTCACCGCGCAGTAGCTTCTGGTAGGTCTGCGCGGGCGTCAGCACAGGATCGAAGTCCTCATCCGCAGCCGCATTCACCAGCCCGGAGAGGTTTAGTTGCTGCATCACCGCATGCATCTCGTCGCTCAGCTCCTTCAGCGTTACATTGCGGTAGCGCGCCGGATACTTCAACACCAACTCCGGGAGCGCCTCTTCCAGCGGAGCCTCGCCGTCGTAGAGCCGCTTGAACTCGAACAGGTTCTCCAGCAGCGCGCCCCACTTGCCCTTCGACGTGCCGACGCTGAATAGCACCAGCACGGTGTAGTCGCCGGTGCGCGCAATCTCCACGCGGCGGCCGTCGAGAAACTCCGTGAGAATCGCCGCCGGTATGCCCCAGTCGCCAAAGACGCCCTGCGCATTCACACCTGGCGAAAGAATCGTCACCTTGGCCGGATCCAGCATGCAGTAGTCATCGGCTATATCTTCATCCTGATAGCCGTGCCACTCCTCGCCGGGCTTTAATGTCCACGCGCTCGAACGGTTCGTCAACAATCCGTCGGCGGCCTCTTCCAGCAGATACGTCTTGCCGTCCAGCGGATCGAAGACATACTCCGGCTGGTAGAGCCGGAAGAACCATCCCTGCTCCGCCTTGCGCAGCCGGTGCGCGATCGACGACATCGCCTTGCGGAAGCTGATCGCATCCTGCAGCGTCTCGCTCATCAGTGTCGGCCCCGCCGGATCGTCCATCATCGCCGCGGCCACGTCAATCGAGGCGATCAGCGGATAGAACGGCGACGTGCTGCCATGCATCATGAACGCCTCGTTGAACTGGTCGTAATCTAATTGCGCCCGCGGGCTCAGCTTCACATGCACCATCGAGGCCATAGAGAATGCCGCCAGCATCTTGTGCGTCGATTGTGTCGAGAAGATCACCGGCCGGTCCTTCATCTCGTCCGGAACGCCCATCGCATAGCGCCCGCGATAGATCTCATGGAACTTCGCATACGCGTACCAGGCCTCATCGAAGTGCACACGAGGAACGCTCTTCGAGAGCTCCTCCACCACGCGGTCCACGTTGTAGCAGAGCCCGTCATAGGTGGAGTTTGTTACCACAGCATACGTCGGCACCTTGGAACGCGCGCCCGCCGTAAACGGACTGCGCTCAATCAGTGCCTGCACATTCTCCGGACTGAAGCGTTTGATCGGCACCAGCCCAATCATTCCGTAGCCATTGCGCGTGGGCTTGAAGTACACCGGCCTGGCCCCAGTTACCGTCAAGGAATGACAAATCGACTTGTGGCAGTTCGCATCGGCCAGCACAATATCATCCTGCGCAATTACACCGTGGCCCACAATCTGGTTGGACGCAGACGATCCGCCCAGCACATAGAACGTCCAGTCCGCTCCAAAGATGCGCGCTGCATTGCGCTCGCTCTCTCCCGGAGGCCCCAGGTGGTCCAGCCACGACCCCAGAGGTGAGGTCGAAATCCCCAGGTCCGAACGCATGATGTTCTCGCCGAAAAACTTGTGAAACTCCATACCCACCGGATGCTTCAGGTAGGCCACACCACCCATGTGTCCCGGCGCATCCCACGAATACGCTCCCTGGTCGGTGTACTTCTTCAGCTCGCGAAAGTACGGCGGCAGCAGCTGCTCGTGATATCGCTCTACAGCAAAGTCCACACGGTTGGCGATGAATGCCGGCGTGTCGCCGAACAGGTGGATGTACTCGTGTACCTGCTGGACCACCTCGAGCGGCAACTCACTCACGAGGGTCCTGTCCGCAATTAAGAAGATCGGAATCTTTTTATTCCGGCGGCGCACCGCACGCAGAATCTTCAGTGCAACGCGTTCGTCGAACTGGTTGTCCCCTTCCAGGTCCCAGTCCAGCAGGATCGCGCTATGTGACGGATCCGATGTAACCAGCGACAGCCCGTCCTCAGGCGTCGACGTTCTTACAACTTCATAGCCCTCTGCGGCAATAGCTTCCACCAGCCGCTCCATCGCGCGGTCCGAGACCGAATCCGTCCCACCCACTTCACTTGCAATCAGCAGTACCCAACGACCTTCGTTCATACACCTCTCATTCCTGTTACATCGTACAGGCTCTGGATCAAGGAATCACCAACCCTTGGGGCCATTCGCGGAAAAGGGCGCGGCCAGAGACCGTGCCCTTCTGAAATCACCGCTTTGCCTTGAACTTCCTCGACTACTGCAGGTCTACCCCGGGATGAACATTATCCGGAGCATGCACCTTCACCCCGGGCTGGTGGGTCGTGAGCTTGATGTGGGTCAGCGTGTCGCGCTTTAATCCCGCCGAGTTCAGGTTGAACCGGACAATATAGCTGCTGGCTACCGCTCGGCTGAAGTCATCCAGGTAGGGAGTCAGCGAAGGTGGCGTGATCGTCCCAATATTGAACGACGCCGCTCCGGTAGCATCGCCGACCTGCGCCAGGTAGCTCTGGCCGCTGAAGCTGCCTCGAGCGCCACGCGGGAACGACTGTGCATAGTAGACCGAATACACCGCAACACCTGCACGCTGCGCATCCTCCTGCGCCGCCTGCACGTAGGGGCTGTCCTGGTTCATAATCGACGGTCTGCCGTTATACGGGTCAATGCCGTTGGTAATCATCAGGACAAACCGCGCCCCGGGCTCGTTGGATGGCCAGTGCTTCACAAAGTCGGAGAGCGTGAAGTACGGACTACCGTCGACCCCGGCGATCGACATCGGGATGCGCAGTTGGGCCGCCACCGCCTGATGGTTAGCCGAAAAGCCATGCATACCGCGCACGACGCCGTTCTGCATGTAGCCCACAAGCACCTTCGTTCCCGGCGGCAGGCCATTGATGAAATCCGCAAAATCATTCAGTTGGCTGCTGAAGCTAAATCTCAGTCCATCGTCGATCAGAATCGCCACCTGCGCCGCCTGCGGCGCCACCGGCGTTACCGACGTGATCGGCACCGTCTCGTGGCCCACCTGGAGCTTCAGCAGCGCCGGATCCAGTGGAACTCCGCCTTTGGACTGCACCATGATGAGCGCCGTTGTAGGGACCGGGCCCTCCACGGGAATCCCCTGGGCGTACATGGGCAGCGCTGCAACCGCAAGCCCGGCGAACACTACGGGTAAAGCCTTCCAGCAAAATATCTTGGACATATTCTTCCTCCACCCTGTTAGACGGGGGGCGCGAGGCGCAGGTAACACCTCGTCCTCGGCTAATCCTACGCCACTTCCCCGGAGGCCGATCCTTAGACCCCGGGAAAGCAGCAAACGCCTAATCCCCTCCAAGCCGCAGCTTCAGCCCGGTCTGAAATGTTAGCGGAAGTCCAGGGTATCCAATAGGCCCGATATGCTGGTCGTTGAGCAGATTGCTGAACTGCGCAAAGTACGTAAACCCGTGCTTCAGCGCATAAGTCACGCTCATGTCCAGCTTCACATAACCAAAATCCAGGTTCCGGTTTGGTAGCAGCAGCGTGTTGCCACCATTCAGATCTTCATACTCCAGGAAGGTCGAATCGTCGCTGCGGCTGGCCATCGCCCCGCTAAGAGCAAACGTCAGCCGGCGCCGCGTGTACTCCGCGTTAGCGTAGCCCGTATGCGGAGCCCGCCGGAACGGTCGCGCACCCACCAGCGGTCCCAGCGCTCCAATCGGGGTCCCCGGCAGATTCGGGTTCTCGGTCGGGTAGCCCTGATTTGCCGCCACGGCATCCGAAGCAAACGACTGCAGCACACGCGCGTCTAAATAGGTGTAGCCCCCGCGTACAAGGAAATGCGGCCGTGGCTGCCACGCCAGCTCAACCTCACCTCCCTGCGCGCTGTACGCAAGCGAGTTCACGTAGGCCTCGTACAGCCCCACATTTGGGTTGATGTTGAGGTTGAAGTACTGATCCAGAGCGTTCGTGTCCACGCCTTCCAGTTGATGGTTGAACACGTTATGGAAGTAGCCCAGCTTCAGCGTCAGCTTCTCGCCAAGAATGTTCTGGTCCAACCCCACGTCATACGTGCGTGACCGCTCTGCACCCTGTGGCGCGATATGATACGTCGCAATATCAGCAGTGTCGCCGGCCGCCAGCAGCTGCGTGTAGAGGCTCTCAAACTCGATCGCCAGCGTTGGTTCCTGCACGCCAGTCGCCGCATTGGCCCGCAGCCGTGTTCCATGGAACGCCTTGCGCGAAGGCCGCACCGGAACATAACTCAAGCCCAGCCGTGGCGTTCCCGCGATTCCATATA
This sequence comes from Acidobacteriaceae bacterium, assembly GCA_049587035.1. Taxonomy (GTDB): domain Bacteria; phylum Acidobacteriota; class Terriglobia; order Terriglobales; family Acidobacteriaceae; genus Granulicella. The sequence continues at coordinate 6,877 of JBAVDD010000297.1, forward strand.
GATGATTCTTCTCCACCGCGCCGCCCGCGGAATAGAACAACCTGTTCCAGGACTCACCCTGAAACTGCAGGTTGTACTCGAAGTTCGTTCGCTGCGTCGACTCGTGCTCCATATAGTCATAGCCCGGGTCGTAGTCGTTATATGAGCCGCGCTCGTTGTCATACCGGAAGCCGAAGAGCCCGATGAAGTGTGGCGAAAAGCTGTAATCGCTCTGGTAGTACAGCTGATCGCGATTGCTGTCCTGGTCGTAGTTGTTGCCTGTGTAGAGCTGCACCTGTCCGGTCGCCGTGTAGCCGTTCGCACCGCGAATCGTCACCTCATTGCCGACATTCCCCGGCCCGTACGCTCCGGGATCGTTCTCCAGGAACGTTCCACCCGCGGCGAACTCCTGTTCCTGCTCCCGCTTGCGCGCAATGCCATACCGCACTAGGTTGTGCCACTTGCCCTTGTACCGGTTCTCCAGCGTAATGCCGGAGTAAAGATCCTGATCGCCCTGCCGGTTATTCTGCGATACACCCTGAAAATCAACCGGCCCCGGCACGCCCGACACCGAATCCGCATTGCGAAGCGTAAAGCGCATCTGCGTATTGCCGTTGAAGTCGTACCCAACATTGATCGCCGAGGTCGATGAATGATACTTGTCCAACGGGACAGCGTTCGACGTATCGAGCCGCGCAAAGGCACCAAAATAATCCAACCGCTGCAGCGTTCCGCCCAGCGAAACCTGGTTGCGATACGTGTACAGATTACCCGCATCGCCTTCGTAGCTCAGCAGCGGTCTCAGCGTCGATCCACGCGGCGTCTCAATATTGATCACGCCAGCCCCAGCATCGGTCCCATACATCGCCGAGTCCGGCCCGCGCACCACATCAATCTTCCCCACCGCCGTCGAACCGACCGTGCCAAAGTCGAAGACGCCGCCCACATCGTCCGCTGGTATTCCATCGACCGTCACCAGGTTCGCCGTCGAATTGCCGCCACGCAGAAACAGACTCGTCACGCCACCCGTCTGCCCGGACTGTACCAGGAACGCTCCCGGCGTCTGGCGCAGCCCATCGATCACGCCCAACTGCTGCTCCATCGTCTCTCCCGGAATCAGCGTCACCGGCGACGTCAACTGCGGCAGAGGCGTCGGTATGCCCGTCGCACTCACCGTAATGTCCTGGCGCACAGTGTTTGCCGCCAACACCACATCCTGCTCGAGAACGTCAGTCACGCCACCGTAGAAGTCCACCC
>JBAVDD010000298.1:0-13061 GCA_049587035.1 Acidobacteriaceae bacterium
ACATCCCCGAACTTCCTCTTTGCCAATCGAGGGCATGGACGCTTCGAAGAGATCGGATTTCTCGCCAACGTTGCCTATAGCCCCTTTGGCGTAGCTCGCTCAGGCATGGGCGTCGACGCGGCCGACTACGATCAGGATGGCTGGCTAGATCTTTTCGTCACCAACGTCGATCACGAAACCTACTCGCTTTATCACAACAATAAGAATGAAACGTTCAATGACGTCTCTCCCAGATCAGTCATCGGACCGGCGACAACCCTCATGAGCGGATGGGGAACGAAATTCTTGGATTACAACAATGATGGCAATATCGATCTGATCATTTGCAATGGCCATCCCGATACAAAGATCGACACATACCAGCCAAGCGTTCATTACTTCGAACCCATGTTGCTCTTTGAGAACAACGGAGTCTCGTGGAAGAACGTAAGCTCACAGAGCGGCTCGATCTTCTCCAAAGATATTGCCGGCCGAGGCCTGGCGTTGGGCGACTACAACAATGATGGCTCGCTCGATGTCCTGGTCGCAGTGAACGACGGTCCCCCGATTCTCTTGCGCAATACCTCCAGTCCACACAACCACTGGCTCGGAGTTCGACTGGTTGGGCGCAAGGCCAATATTGATGCCATCGGCGCCACCATCTTCTATCAAGCCGGCAGCCTCAAGCGGCATGTAACAAAGGTTGGCGGCGGGAGCTATCTTTCGTCGCATGATCCGCGGATCGTTATGGGGCTCGGCCAGGAGTCGAAGTTAGATTGGATCGAAGTCCATTGGCCTCAACCCAGCGGAAAGATCGAACGATTCACCCACTTGCCCATTGATCGATACATCACCATTGTCGAAGGGCAAGGAACTTGGACTTAATACGACCTCGTATTTTGACCCGCAGAAGAATGACGACTAGCAAGCCCCAACGCAAACGCCGCTCCCACAGGATTGCGCTCTATCTCATTTTGTTAAGTTGTTGACTTTATGGCTCCTGAGGTAGGACTCGAACCTACAACCCTTCGGTTAACAGCCGAATGCTCTGCCATTGAGCTACTCAGGATCGCGTGGAGAACGCTGGCAACCGGGGGCTGCTCTTCAACCTTTATAGCAAATGAGCGAAGGTGGGTCAAAAGGGCGTTATCCTGTTGACCAATCGTTATCCTCTGAATTGATCACAAGGAGTCTTCCCATGCCGCGCGTCAGCCGTCTCAATCGCTCAGAAGTCAGCCCCGAACTTTGCGGCATCTACGACCGCTATCTGCAACAGCGGGGCAACGTTCCCTACTTCTTTCGCACCGTCGCACACCGGCCCCAGATCTTCGAAACCATGATCGCCCACATGGAGGCCGTGCTGAACACCGGCACGCTGCCAACGCGGCTCAAAGAGCTAGTGGTGGTCCGTACCTCGCAGCTCAACTGCACCGCATACTGCCTCGCCAGCCATACGGCGATCAGCTTGAAGCTTGGCTGGACACCCGAACATCTGACAGCCCTCAACGACTGGCAGAACAGCCTGCTCTTCAGCGAGGCGGAGAAGCAGGCCATCCATCTTGCCGAGTCCATGACGCTCCACTCGCATGACTATAGTGACGAAGATATGGGTCGCCTGCGCCGCTTCTACTCTGAGGGTGAGATCGTGGAGTTGATGGCAGCTATCGGGCTCTTCAACTACTTCAATCGCTTCAATAACCTGCTGCAAATGGAGCCCACCCAGCCCGCTACCTCCGAGGAGCTCGCGGAAGCCGGCGTGCATCCTGTCACCGCCTGAAGTTTCCAACTGTTCCACCTAAATTATGGAGAAGCAGCATGGTTGCGCCAGCAGATGCAGGGATTGTTGCGATACCCAGTCATTCCTCTGTCGACCAGACCGTTGAGCGGTTGACCTCAATGTTAGCCGCGAAGGGCGTCATGCTCTTTGCACTCGTCGATCACAGCGGAGAGGCGCAGAAGGCCGGAATGACGATGCCTCCTACCAAGCTGCTGATCTTCGGAAACCCCAAGGCGGGCACTCCCATCATGCTCGCTGCTCCCACCGCGGCGCTCGATCTGCCGCTGAAGATCCTGGTGTCTGAAGACAGCAGCGGAAAGGTCTGGATCTCGTATAACGCCCCGGCATATCTGCAGCAGCGACACGACATTCCGCAGGAGCTAATGCCTGCTCTGGCCGCAGTCGAAGCCCTCGCCGCGAATGCGAGCCAGTAGCGGCGCCCTGCCAGACGGCAAGCCACACGTTCAATAAGACTGGGCTGATGGGTTACGGGTACAGCAGCACCGCGATGCTATAGGCCGCGAAGTTGTGTGTATCTTCAGCCGGACAGGCGCCGACCTCCACGGAACCGTACCGGCCGCTCTCCAGCCTGCGCTCCAGTTCGCTGGGTAACTGATTCAGATCGACCGCGGTATAACGCATGATGAACGTGGGCCGCCGGCTTCCCGCATAGCCTGAATCCATCGCACAGGTGCGGCGCGCGTCCTTAGTGGCTGGCAGCACCTGCACTCGCGCCGCCGACTGCAATACCTGCACCACGTGATTCTCCTGCTGCGCAAACGATAGCTGTGTCACGGAACGATCAAAGTCCTCGACGGCGTACAGTTGGCCGTCCCGGCTGAGGACCCGAATCGCGATCGAATCCACACGCGGATCCAGCAGGTTGGCGCGATGCTTCGGCGAGTTCATCCAGGCCTGCTGAATCATGATCGCCGTAGGCGCTTCCGCGACATTCTCTGCGATGACGCTGAAGTGCACGCCGGCCTCTTCCCCGCGAGCTACCAACTCCGGCTCACCCTGATACTGATGCGAGATCGATTCGCGCTCAGCCATCTCCTGCGCATGATAATTCGCGGCGGAGTACAGCGCCCCATCCCAATGCAATGGCTGCAGCCCACGCTCGGTCCGTTCCGCATTCGCGGCGGAGAACAGATATTGTTCGGCGACAGTAGGGTTTCCAGTTGGTCTAGGCAGAGGAGCACACCACGCCCCGCAGCAGGAAAGCGATAGCGCAACAACGAACAGTCGGACTCTCATAGAGCTGAAGACCCAGGTAACCATATTAAAGTTACTAACAGGGGTTACCTTATCACTCAGCCTGGGGGGATTGGCAAGCTCTCCCGGTAGCGAATCAGCAGATACAACAGCTTTCGAGCGTTCCAGTAACGAGGGACGTAGCGCGTGGGCTCGGAGATGGACCGGTATAACCAGCCAAGGTAGCTGCGATCAGCCCACCTTGGGATGCGAACCTGGTCTCCACTGAGAAACGCAATAGCCGCACCAATACAATGAATTGCTGGCATGTAGCTCAAGTTGCGCTTTAAGTATAGGCCAACTCGCTCCTGGGTGCCGCCTCCGAGTGTCAGGATGATGTGCTGCGGCCTCAGCCGCTCCACCCGCTCCAGGAGCGCAGGGTCTTCGACGCCCTCGTAGCCGTACATCGGCGCCAGGTACACGCACTCCTCCGGCACGTCGATTCCCTGTTCAGCCAGCCAGGACAGATTTCGTTGCGCGCTCAAAGGGTTGGCCATGATCCACAATGTGTTACCCGGCTGGCGGACGTCCGGCTGCTTCAGAAGTTCGCGCAGATACTCCAGCCCGGACAGGCGGCGGATGGAATCGTGTTGCAGTCGGTTCCAGATCATCACCATGTAAGCGGAGTCTGTAATCGCGAGATCCGCGTTCACCAGTGCCTCGCGGTAGAAGGCGTTGGTCTCGAGGTCTTTCAGCGCCGGCGCCGCCGGAACCACCAGCAGACCGCCCTGCCGCATCCTCTGGACAGCCTGCTCGGCCGTGCCAATGAAGAACGTAATACCGAGGATGATCCGGTGATCGCCTTCGACCGGCGGCATCGACTACTTCCCCTTAGCCCCGGTAGCGATTTCGTTTTCAATCCAGCGATAGGTCCGCTCCAGGCCATCGCGCAACCGGATCGACGGCTCCCAGCCAAGCTTTTCGAGGATCAGTGTGTTGTCGCTGTTGCGCCCATTCACGCCCTTTGGTGCGTTCAGGTCATAGGTCCGTTTCAGCTTTATCCCTGCAATCTCCTCGGCGATATCCACCAACTGGTTAATCGTCACCAGTTCGCTCGAACCCAGGTTGATGGGTTCGTCGATCTCGCTCTCCATGATCATCTCGGTGCCCTTCACGCAGTCGTCGATATACATGAAGCTGCGCGTCTGCTTGCCGTCGCCCCAAATGTTGATCTCATGCACGCCGGATTTCTTTGCCTCGATGACCTTGCGGCAGATGGCCGCCGGAGCCTTCTCACGGCCGCCGTCCCAGGTTCCGTCCGGCCCATAGACGTTGTGGAAGCGCGCCACGCGGCACACCAGCCCGTAGTCCTCTTCAAAGTGTCGGCACATGCGCTCGGAGAACAGCTTCTCCCAGCCGTAGCCATCCTCCGGGAACGCCGGGTATGCATCCGACTCCTTCAGCGCGACCACATCGGGGTTGGTCTGCTTTTCGCCGTTGTACACGCATGCCGAGGAGGAATAAAAGAAGCGTTTGACCCCCTTCGCCTGCGCCGCCACCAGCATGTGCGTATTGGTCAGCACACTCAGCATGCACAGCGCCTTGTTGTTTTCGATAAACCCCATGCCGCCCATGTCCGCCGCCAACTGATAGACCAGCGACACGCCATCGGCCGCTACGAGGCAGCTTTCTTTATCCTTCAGATCCAGAGACAGGTTTTCGACGCCCTTGGTGACTTGGTACCAATCCTCAAGCGGCTTCACGTCCACGGCTCGAACAACGTTGACCCCGCTCGCTCTCAAGCTCTTGACGAGATGCCCGCCAATAAAGCCTCCTGCACCGCAAACGACCGCGGTTTCTCCTTTGACGTTCATTCAAAAAACTCCGATCTAACCTGGATCCCTTAATCCCGATACCTGCCCGCGGCGGCGGTTTCTTGAGGCTCACCGCTCTTGTATGCACTTCACTTGGAACCAGAAAACGTGACTTTCGTTGTAAGCTCTCCCCCAAGTTTATGTGAGGCCCCGCGGATGTCAAGGATCACCCCCGGCACCCCGAATTCCTCACTCCGTTGGCGCTATCATCAGTTCACCAGCATGGCAGAGATACTCCCCACACCCTCCCCACACGACTCCCATGTACGCTATCTGCTCCGCCGCGCCACCCATCACCCCCTGGCTTTTGCCGGTTGTATGGTACTGGTCATCTTCCTTATCTGCGCGCTCTTTGCCCCCTGGCTCGCGCCCTACGACCCAACCCAGCTGCATCTCTCGGCTCGCCTGCTTCCACCCTCCTCTATCCATTGGTTCGGTACCGACGAGCTCGGCCGTGACGTCCTCTCCCGCACCCTCTATGGGGCCCGCGTCTCGCTCTCGGTAGCCGTAGCCGTCGTTGGGATCTCGCTCGCCCTGGGCTCCTCCCTGGGCATGCTGGCCGGTTTCTACGGGGGATTCACCGATACCATCGTCAACATCTACCTCACCAACGCCTTTCTGGCCCTCCCCGGCATCCTTCTCGCCGTCACCATCGTCGCCTTCCTCGGCCCCTCGCTAGCGAACCTAATCCTCGCTCTAGCCCTCGCCGGTTGGGTCAACTACGCCCGCCTCGTGCGTGCCCAGGTACTGACGGTCAAGCAGCGCGAGTACGTCCAGGCCGCCCGGTCCATGGGTGCCAGCGACCTCCACCTGATGGTCCGCCACATCCTGCCCAACATCCTCCAGCCGCTGCTGGTGCAGGCAGCCGTTGGCATGGCCGCAGCCGTTCTCTCAGAGGCTACCCTCAGCTTCCTCGGTCTCGGCGTTCAGCCACCCACTCCAACGTGGGGAGCGATGCTCAACGACGCGCGCTCTCACATGTTCGAGTCCCCGTACCTGATGTTCTTCCCCGCCATCGCCCTCGCGCTGTGCGTCTTCTCCTTCAACCTCATCGGCGACGGTCTGCGCGACTACCTTGATCCCCGCACGCGCCTGCGCGAGGGTCTTTAGCGCGATGGTAAATGCCACAGGCACACGCATCGGCGTAGTCTCCGACACACACGGCCTCCTCCGCCCTGAAGTTCTTGTTGCCCTCGATGGAGTCGCCCACATCCTTCACGCCGGTGATGTCGGCAACCCGGAGATCCTCGCCGAACTCTCCCGCATCGCCCCCGTCACAGCCATCCGCGGCAACATCGACACGCTTGGTCCCTGCGCCGAACTTCCCGCCACAGAGGCCCTTGAGTTAGCCGGCTGCCTGATTTACATGATCCACACCATCGAAGATCTCGACCTCAATCCCCACGCGGCAGGAATAGGCGTTGTGCTCACCGGGCACTCCCACAAACCCTTCATCGAGCGCCGCCACACCGTCCTCTACCTGAACCCCGGCAGCGCTGGCCCCCGCCGCTTCAACATGCCCGTTACCTGCGCGATCCTGACCATCCAGAGCGGCGAGCCCCATGCGGAGATCATTCCGCTGCTGCCTTAAGCCCTGTTCGGTTCTATCGTCTCATGCGTGGATCAGCCAGCGCATACACCGAGTCCGTCAGCAGATTCACCAACACATACGACAGCCCAATCGCGAGGATGCATCCCTGCACCAGCGCATAGTCGCGGTTGGAGATCGCCGAAAGCGTGAGCCGCCCCAGCCCTGGCCAGCCAAAGATCGTCTCGGTCACAATCGCGCCAGCCAACAGCGAGCCGAACTGCAGACCAATCACCGTCAGCACCGGGTTCAGTGCATTGCGCAGCGCGTGCCGGTAGACGACCACGTTCTCCGAAAGCCCCTTGGCGCGCGCCGTTCGGATGTAGTCCTGCCCCAGCTCCTCCAGCATCGACGTGCGCACCATGCGCGTAAGGATCGCCGCCAGCCCTGACCCCAGCGTGATGGCCGGCAGCACCAGGTGCCGCACAAAGTCCCATGGACCAACCCCGGCGCCGGAGACCGGCAGCATCGCCAGATCGATCGAAAAGACCAGGATCAGGATCGGTCCCAGCGCGAAATTTGGAAACGACAACCCAACCAGGCTCGCAAACCCAACCGCGTGATCGGTCAAGCGATTCGCCCTGCGCGCCGCGGCAACGCCCGCAGGAATGGCGAGACCAACCCCAATCAACGTCGCCGCAAGCGTGAGCGCCAGCGTGTACGGATAGCGCTGCAGAATCAGGTGCAGCACCGAATCATGCAGCCGCAGCGACTGCCCCAGGTTGCCGTGCAACAGCCCGCGCCAATAGCGCACATACTGCGTGCCCAGCGGTACATCCAGACCATACGCATGCCGCAGTCCGGCAATGTCCGCAGCTGTTGCTCCATCGCCCAGCATCTGCACAATTGGATCGCCGGGCACCAGGTGGATCATCAGAAAGACCACAGTCACGACCACCCACAGCACAGGCAGGGTCGTCACCACGCGCCAAAGGATTCTGCGGACCGCACCACCGGAAGCAGTCGAGCTCATCGCTTCGACTCCTCCGCTGCTTGTCCCGCGCTCTCCGTTATCTCTCCAGGCTTCTGCGTTTCGATGATAGGGTCGACGCGCACCTGCGCGATGCGCCGCTCTTCCACCCTCACAATCTCGAAGCGCCGCCCGCCGAACTCGACATGCTCGCCCTCCACCGGAATATGGCCCAGTTTCACCAGCAGAAAGCCAGCGAGCGTCTCGACGCCGTACGATCGCGGAAACTTCCAATGCAGCTGCGTGACCAGGTCGCGCAGACTCGCACTGCCATCCAACAACAACCCTCCACCCACAGCCGGCAGAGGGAGATTTCGTCCGGTATCGAACTCGTCTTCCAGCTCACCGACCACCTGCTCAAGCACATCTTCCGCGGTGATCAGCCCCAGCGTCGATCCAAATTCATCGACCACGATGGCGATCTGCCTTCGCCGGTCCTTGAACTCCTGCAGCAACTCCACCGCCAGCTTCGTCTCCGGAACCACCAGCACGTCCCGCATCACCTGCCGCAGCGTAATTCCCGACGCGGCACGGTGGCCCAGCCCTTGCGCCACGCTCCGGAAATGCATCAGACGCGACACATCCTTGGAGTAGGTGATCCCGATGATATGGTCGCGTCCCTTCTCCGGGTCATAGACCGGAATGCGCGAGTGCTGCTCCTCGACGATGCGCGCACTGGCATGCTCCAGCGTCATGTCCGCAGGAAGCGAGACGATCTTGCCACGCGGTGTCATGATCTCGCTCACGACGACCTGGTTCAGTTCAATCGCGCGGTGAATCATCTCCTCCTGGAACGGCGGCAGTAGACCCATGCGTCGCGTCGCGGTCGCCAGCATCTTCAACTCCTCGGGTGAGTGTGCCGAGCTCTCCCCACTTAGCGGCGCATGAAAGAGCCGCAACACCACGGCAGCCGACACGTTCATTAACCTCACCGCAGGCCGCGTGATCTGAATAAAGACATCGACCGGTCCCGCCACCGCCAGAGCGATCCGCTCTGCTCGCTGCAGCGCCAACGACTTCGGCACCAGTTCGCCAAGCAGCACCTCGAAGTAGGTAATGATCGCGAATGCCAGGACGACCGCCGCCGAGTGAGCATAGAGCATCGCGTGCGCCTGCATGCCAGGCAGAAGGCTCAGAAAGTGAATGCGGGTCAGTCCGTGCAGCACAGCATCGGCCAGCGCAGGCTCACCCAGGCCGCCCAACGCGAGGCTTGCCAGCGTCACACCGAACTGCACGGCTGGCAGAAACTCATTGAGGTTGTGCTTCAGGCGAAGCGCGGTCCGCGCTCCTGGTCGATTCTGCGCGACGAGTTGCTCGATCCGCGTCTCCCGGACGCTGACGATCGCGAACTCCGCAGCCACAAAGAAGCTGTTCGCCAGAATAAAGAAGGCGATCAGGCTCCCGTGAACAAGGCTCCACTCCAGCATGCTTGGGCTAAAGTCTACACCGGACGCGGCAGCACCTGACGCAGCAACGGCCCGCCAAGCGAAACGCCTCTGCGGACCGTACTTTCTGCAACCTTGTCAGAAACGCTTATGCGAGTACGCGCTTCAGCGTATCGTCGATCGTGTCTTTGGGAACAAATCCCACAATCTGCTCGGCGACCTTGCCGCCCTTGAAGACCAGCAGCGCCGGAATCCCGCGAATGCCATAGCGGCCGGGCGTCATATTGTTCCGGTCGACGTCCATCTTCATCACCTTGAGCTTGCCGTTGTACTCCTCGGCAACTGCGTCGACAACCGGCGCGAGCGCTCGGCAGGGACCGCACCACGCCGCCCAGAAATCAACCAACACCGGGGTGTCCGACTGCAGAACCTTCTGCTCGAACTCGGCGTCGTTTACCTCAGATACAAACTGACCTGCCATATGATTCCTCTCCCTGGGTTTGGCTTATTCCAACCGGCGTTTACCATACGCCATCCTGCAAACCCATACCATAGTAGATGCCTGATGGTGGAAAACGATGCTCCCGGTCTACAGGAGGGTTCGTTCCGCGCCTCCGCTGATCCTTAACGGCAGCAATTCCACCTCTGGTCCGACCAGTCGCTGGATGCGCGTCTCGGCCTCCAGCAGGGTCGTTTCGGGCGCCAGGAACAGCAGTACCGAGGGCCCAGCTCCGCTGAGTGCAACGCCGGCAATCTCCGGCTCCTGCATCAGTGGCAGCAGCGTTTTGAGCAACGGACACGCCTCGGCGCGGTACGGCTGATGCATCCGGTCCTGCATTGCCGTTGCCAGCAGATCTGGCCGTCCCTGCGCGAATGCCGCCACCAGCAGCGCCGTCCGCTGCACGTTGAAGATCGCATCTGCCTTCGAGTAGCTGTCCGGCAAAAGCGCGCGGGCCTTCTTGGTGGCGAGGCTCGTCGGCTGCACGGCCAGCAGCAGCTCCCATCCGCCCGTCGCCGCAAAGTCGCCGAAGGTAGCCGCTTCAACAGCCTCCCCGACGGCGGCAGAGACCGTAAAGCCGCCATACCAGCACGCCGCCACGTTGTCGGGATGCCCCTCGATCCGGCTCGCCTCGGCGACGATTGCAGTGTCGGTCCCATGCAGGCCGCCAAAGTGATCGGCCAGCGCGACGCCTGCCAGCAGCGCCGCTGCGCTCGATCCGCAGCCCATACCCAGCGGAATCTCATTGTGCAGCTTCAGGTGCAGCGGCAGCACCGCGGCTCCGGCACGGTCCAACACCTCGCGGTACGTGTCGAGGATCAGGTTGTGCTCCAGCGCGCTGCATAGCGCCGCATCCCGACCGGTGGCTTGAATCTGGAAGCCGGGCGCGGCATGCGCCTCGATCGTTAGATGCATCGACAGCGCCAGGCCTGCGGCATCGAACCCAGGCCCCAGGTTAGCCGACGTTGCGGGCAGGGATATCCGCAACCCGCGCGTGTTCTTCACCACGCTCACGCTGGTAGCACCGTTCGCGTCTGCGTATCGATTTTCTGAGCATCGATCGCCCTTAGCACAGCATCCGCATCCGCATCCAGCACCATCGGCGCTCGGCGCAGGCTGGCGTACTGTGCAGCCTCCGCGGTGCCTGCGCCCATCATCTCTTCTTTCGTCAGCAACTCACCGAGGTGGTACTTGATGGTGTACTCAGAGTCCTTAAGCGTGTGCCCTGTGAGCAGCAGAACGGCGGTCTCTTCCTTGCCAACGCGCCCATCGGCCACCAGTTTCTTCAGCCCGGCCAGCGTGACGGCAGAGGCAGGCTCGCAGCCGATGCCTTCTGCGCCGATCTCCGCCTTCGCCAGGGCGATCTCGCGTTCCGAAACCTGCTCACACCATCCACCTGTCGCAGCCAGCACGCGCACCGCCTTCTTCCACGATGCAGGATTGCCAATCTGGATCGCCGATGCGCGCGTGTTCGCGGTCACCGGCTCAAGCGAGACGCCGCCATTCGTTTGCATGCTCTGATACAGCGGATTCGCTCCCTCCGCCTGGATCACGCTGATCTTCGGTACGCGGTGAATGAAGCCCAGGTGCAGCATCTCGGCAAAGCCTTTGCCCAGCGCCGAGCAGTTCGCCAGGTTCCCTCCCGGCACGATCACATGGTGCGGTACCTGCCAATCGCACTGTTCCAGCATCTCGAACGCCGGCGTCTTCTGCCCCTCCAGCCGGTACGGGTTCACCGAGTTCAACAGGTACACTGGTGCGCGCTGCACGATCTCCGTCAGCACACGCACGCAGCCATCGAAGTCCGTGCGCAACTGCAGCGTGGTCGAACCATAGTCCATCGCCTGCGAGAGCTTGCCCCACGCGATCTTCCCTTCGGGGATCAGCACCATGCTGCGCAACCCAGCGCGGGCAGCATACGCCGCCATTGCCGCCGAGGTATTCCCGGTCGACGCGCAGGCAACCCACTCAAACCCGCTGGCAACGGCCACCGACAGCGCCGCAGTCATTCCCGTGTCTTTGAACGACCCGGTCGGATTCATGCCCTGGTGCTTGGCCAGCAGCCAGTTCAGCCCCAGTGCCGCGGCACACTTCGGCATCTCATAGAGCGGCGTGTTGCCCTCCCGCAGCGTTACCACGCGATCATTGGGAACGATCGGCAGCAGATCACGGAACCTCCAGACGCCGCTCTGGTCCACGTCCAGCGTGGAAGTGCGACGCTCCTGCCAGAGATAACGAAGCGCGCTCGGGTTGGGACGATTCGGCGGTACCGAACGGCTCGCGGCTGTCGCGCCGTCTCTCGCGGGCGCACCGTCACTCCACGGATACTCGACCTCAAAGAGGTCGCCACACGCGCGGCATCTAAAATTACTCTGAGCTTCCCGAGCGGCGATCCGCTCGCCGCATCCAGTGCATCGAAGGACATGTGATGAAGAATTCATGCTTTCCTCTAGGGTACCGTAAAGCGCTGCTTGCCTGCGTTTCGTCCATTTTGTCTCTCACGTTTTTCGTAATACCTGGCGGCCAAACTGCGGCGCATGCACAGGCCAGAGAGCTTCACATCGCCGCGGCATCCGACCTTCAGCCTGTTCTTCCGACGCTGGCGGCGGAGTACGAACACGCTACTGGAGTGAAGCTTATCGCCTCCTTTGGCTCGTCGGCCACGCTCACACAGCAGATCATCAACGGCGACCCCCAGGATCTCTTCCTCTCCGCAGACTACGTCCATCCCGAGAATCTGGTAGCCGCGGGCCTCACCGTGTCCAACGCTCCGACGCCGTATGCCCACGGCGTGCTCGTCCTGTGGGCGCGCCATGATTCGCCGGCGCAACCCCTGACGCTGAACGTGCTCACCAGCCCCAAGGTGAAGAAAATTGCCATTGCAAACGGCCTGCACGCACCCTACGGCCTGGCTGCAGACAAGGCGCTGCAGAACCTGAATCTCACTGCCAGGGTCGCCGGAAAACTTGTCGTTGCGGAGAACATTGGGCAGACGGCGCAGTTCGCGGAGTCCGGCAATGCGCAGGTGGGGCTCATCTCGCTCACCATCGCCAGTTCGCCGCACTTCCGTTCGCTGGGCAGCTTCGTCCGCATCCCCGTGAACACCTACCCTCAGATCCGGCAGTGCGCGGTGGTTCTCAAGGCCTCAAAAAACCGCGAGGAAGCGGAAAAATTTGTGCACTGGCTCACCAGCCCTCAGGTTCAGCAGAGCCTCAAGAAGTTCGGTCTTGATCCCGCAGCATAACCCTCCGTACCCGCGCACAGGCTAGACTGGCACCACCATGGACTTCGCCGCACTTGGCCTGACGCTGCGCCTTGCCAGCCTTACCACGATCTGCCTGTTGCTGGTGGCAACGCCACTGGCAGCATGGATCGCCAGTGGCAACGGCATCGCGCGGCGCGGCGCGCAGGCGGCCGTGGCGCTTCCGTTGGTGCTTCCACCGACTGTGCTCGGCTTTTATCTACTGGTCGGCCTTGGTCCGGCAACGGCACTGGGCCGCACCCTCATCGCGCTCACCGGGCACCCACTCGCCTTCACCTTCTGGGGGCTGCTGGTCGGCTCCATGATCTACAGCTTGCCCTTCGCCGTGCAGCCGCTGGTCGTAGCCTTCGCCTCAGTTGACCGCTCGACTGTAGAAGTCGCCCGGGTGCTGGGAGCCTCTCCTTGGACGGTTTTCCGGCGCATCACCCTTCCTCTCTCGCGGATGTCCTTCATCACCGCGGCCGTGCTCACGTTCGCCCACACCGTCGGCGAGTTCGGCGTCGTACTCATGGTCGGCGGCGACATCCCAGGAG
>JBAVDD010000299.1:0-5962 GCA_049587035.1 Acidobacteriaceae bacterium
CTACAGCAGTTGGCGATGCGAAGCAGATTCTGGTAACGCTGAAGACGGGCGCGCGGGAGAAGGATGCAGCGTTTTATCCGTTTGATGCGGAACAGATTGACAACGCGGCGGAGCAGCCGGTTGAGCCGCTGGGCGATGGGGTGAAGATTTGGTTGAAGAGATCGTCGGATTCGACGAGCCTGCCGAAGACGCTGCATGGGCTGCTGGAGTTGAGCCCGACGGAGGCTTATGACTTTACGGTTCCGGTGACGACGGGGACAGTGGCTGCGCTGCCGGCTGCCGCGAATAAGCATCCGGACACCAGCAACGCGCCGGACTTGAATGCGTTAAGCGCGATTGGGCTGGCATTTCTGGGTGGGCTGCTGCTGAACCTGATGCCTTGTGTGTTTCCGGTGCTGTTTCTTAAGGGCTTGAGTTTGGTGCACTCGGCCGATGAGGAGCGCGGGCGGCAACGGGCGCATGGGTTGATGTACACCGCTGGGATTGTCGTCAGCTTCTGGGCGATCGTTGCGGTGCTGCTGGTGCTGCGTGCGGGCGGGCGCGAGCTGGGGTGGGGGTTCCAGTTGCAGTCGCCTGGGTTTGTTGCAGTGCTGGCTTCGCTGGTGTTCTTCCTTGGGCTGAGCCTGGCGGGACAGTTTGAGATTGGGCTATCGCTGACTAGTGCGGGTGGGGATCTGGCGAAGAAGCCGGGGCTAACGGGGAGCTTCTTTACTGGCGTGCTGGCTACCGTGGTGGCTACGCCTTGTATGGCTCCGCTGATGGGCGCGGCCGTGGGGTTTGCGCTGGTGCAGGCGGCCTGGCTGACGTTTGTGGTGTTTACGGCGCTGGCGCTGGGGTTGGCGCTTCCCTACTTGCTGCTTACGATGCAGCCGCAGTGGACGAAGTTTCTACCGCGTCCGGGCGCCTGGATGGAGACGCTGAAGCAGCTGGTTGCGGTGCCGTTGTTTGCTACGGCGATCTGGCTGACGTGGGTGTTTGGGCAGTTGTATGCGCCGGATGGAGTGGACAGAATTGCGTGGCTGCTGAGCTGCTTCCTGGTGCTGGCGATCGCGGGGTGGGCGCTGGGTAAGTGGCCGGCGAAGTGGGGCTCGGCGATTGCCGCGCTGGTGCTGATTGCGCTGGCGCTGGCGTTGCCGCTGCATAAGCCGACGGTGGATAAGCTAACTTGGAAGCCTTATAACGAAGCGAACTTTGCGGCGGCGCGGGCTACGGGCGATCCGGTGTTTATCGACTTTACCGCGGCCTGGTGTTTGAGCTGCCAGGTGAATGAGCGCGCGGTGCTGCAGTCCAAGGACGTGGAGCGGGCACTGGCAAAGAACCATATGCAGCTGCTGAAGGCTGATTGGACGCAGTATGATCCGCTGATTACGAAAGAGTTGGCCGCGGTGGGGCGGAGCGGCGTGCCTACGTATGTGATCTATCCGCCAGGTAAGGTTTCAAATGCGGATGTGCTGCCGGAGTTGCTGACCAAGAGCGTGGTTCTGGCGGCGATTGAGAAGGATGCGCAGCCGATGGGGTCGAATTGAAATATCGTTTCTTGACACTATTTCCACGGAGAGTCTTATCAGAGTTCGAGAGCTCCTGAGGGTGAAGATGAATCCGTAGCAAAACTGTTAATTTCTTTTCATTCTTGTGTCTATTTAGTTTCTTTGCGCAGCTTTGCAATCTCGGCCATTCGCTGGGCCAGGAGTTTTTCGCGGCCTTCGTTGGTGGGGTGGTAGTAGCGGCGGTTGGCTAGGTTGTCGGGGAGGCATTGCATGGCTGCTACTTTGCCTTCGATGTCGTGGGCGTACTGGTAGTCCTTGCCGTAGTCGAGCTCCTTCATTAGCTTGGTGGGAGCGTTGCGCAGGTGGAGGGGGACGGGTTCGGCGGGGTGGGATTCTATGTCGGCGAGAACTTCGCCGTAGGCTGTGTAGACGGCGTTCGATTTGGGTGCGAGGGCTAGGTAGACTACTGCCTGAGCCAGGGCTAGTTCGCCTTCGGGGCTACCCAGGAAGTGCATCGCGTCGCGCGCCGAGAGACAGAGGTTTAGGGCTTCGGGCGCGGCGAGGCCGATGTCTTCTACCGCCATGCGGACGATGCGGCGGGCTACGTACATGGCGTCTTCGCCGGCGGCTAACATGCGGCCCAGCCAATAGAGCGCAGCGTCGGCGTCGGAGTTGCGGACGGATTTGTGGAGCGCGGAGATGATGTCGTAGTGCTGTTCGCCTTTTTTGTCGTAGAGGAGGACGCGCTGTTGGAGGGCTTCAGCGGCGATGGCTGGGGTTAAGAGCAGAGACGGGCTCGCTTCGCTCGCTGGAGCCACTTCGTGGCTCGAAATGCGGGGGTCCTTCGCTCCGCTCAGGATGACGGCGGATTTTGCGAAGGTAAGTTTGGCGGCTACTTCGAGGGCGTTTAGGGCGTTGCGGGCGTCGCCGGAGGAGTAGCTGGCTATGGTTTCGAGGCTTCCCTCTTCCGCTGTGAGGTTTAGATTGCCGAGGCCACGTGCAGAGTCGGTGAGGGCGCGGTTGAGGAGGGCGATGATCTCGGGCTGCTCAAGGGCGCGGAGGGTGTAGACGCGGCAGCGGGAGAGGAGAGCAGCGTTGATTTCGAAGCTGGGGTTTTCGGTGGTGGCTCCGATGAGGCGGATGCTGCCGCGCTCGACGTAGGGCAGGAAGGCGTCCTGCTGGGCTTTGTTGAAGCGGTGGATCTCGTCGACGAAGAGGATGGTGCGGGAGCCGTAGGTGGCGGCCTTTTCGGCGTCGACCATGACTTGCTTGATCTCTTTTATGCCCGAGAGGACAGCGGAGAACTCGATGAAGGTGGCGGAGGTGAGGTTGGCGATGATCTTGGCGAGGGTGGTTTTGCCTACACCGGGTGGGCCCCAGAAGATCAGGCTGGCGGAGTCGTCGTTTTCGATTTGCAGGCGTAGAGGTTTGCCGGGGGCCAGGAGATGGGATTGGCCGAAGAACTCGTCGAGGGTGCGGGGGCGCATGCGCTCGGCTAATGGGGCTCGCTGGAGCGCGGGGTTGGTGGCGGGGTCGAGGTTGGGGGTGAAGAGGCTCATGGGCGGAGGCCTTGTTTTTTTGCCCAGGGGCGCAAGGGAAGCTGCCGCATTGCTTCGTACAGCAGGATCGAGCCAGCGATTGCTGCGTTTAGCGACTCGATCGCGCCTGGAATCACCACATGCTCGTCAGCCAGTGCGAGCGCCTCTTTGGACAGGCCTGCACCTTCGTTGCCGACCAGGATGGCGTAGGGCTCGTCAAAGTCCGCATCGAAGGAGAGCGATTGGGCGACGCCGGTTGATGAACCGACGGCGTTTTCGCTCTCATCGCGATCGGTCGGACCGGTGGCCGTAACATTCGGACGTCGCCCAAACAGCACACCATGCGGCGCTGAGCGGGCTCCGCCAGCCGCGAAGCCGGGGACCGCAGCGAAGAGCCGAACACCTTCGCTGCGCAAGATGGCTACGAGCTCTGTGAGAGGCTTCTGCGTTACGGGCACACGGAAGGCCGAGCCGGCAGAGGAGCGGAGCGCCTTTGGGTTCCACCGGTTCACCGTGCCGGGCGTAACGAGGATCTCTCCCGGGCCAAATGCGTCGAAGGTGCGGATCAGCGTACCGAGATTGCCGGGATCCTGTAGCTGCTCCAGCATAAGAACGCGGCGCATTGGACGGTGCGGAGCGGGCTCTACAATGCGCCATATCGCTGCGAGGCCTTGCGGCGAGACAGTCGTCAGCGCGCTGTCGAATACGTCCCGGCTGAGTGCTACGCGCGGCGTATCGCCGAGGGTCTTGGTGTTCAGGCGATCAAGCAAGGCCTCGCTTCCCTGCCGAATAAACAGCGTCTCAAGCCGCAGACCTGACCGCAACGCTTCGCGGATCAAGTGCTCGCCTTCGAGGCCCAGGAGATCGCCGGGCTTGGAGGCGTTGCCGCTGAAGGAGGTGCGCAGGGCTTTGACGCGGGCGTTGGACTTGCTCGTGATGGGCGCTGGTGTGGGCATAGGGTGGGGCGGGAGGCGCTGAAACTCAGTGTACGCGTAGACGTGCAGAGGATTGTGCGAGGCGGGTTTCGCCGTTGAGACGGGGATGGGATAAAGTCATGGGTGGGGAAAGTTACCTTGAAGGCTGAGCTGCTTCGTATTCATCCGGACGAACCGGAACCACACCTGATCGCACAGGTCGTCGAATCACTGCAACGCGGGGATGTGGTGGCGTTGCCTACAGACACGTTTTATGGGCTGGCGGTGGACCCGGTGAATCTGCGTGCGGTGGAACACATCTACGATTTGAAGACGCGCGCAAAACACAAGCCGCTGTCGCTGCTGATCTCGGATATGGCGCAGGCATACGATCTGGCGCGCTCGATTGATGGCACGTTCGACAAACTCGCGGAGCGGTTCTGGCCAGGGCCGTTGACGATTGTCGTTAGGGCCGGCAGCAAACTGCCATTGCGGGTGACGGCCAATACCGGCAACGTGGCGCTGCGCGTACCCGAAGCGCAGATCTGCAGAGACGTGGTGCGCACGCTGGGTCTGCCGATTACGGCGACGTCGGCAAACCTGAGCGGACATCCCGAGTGCACGTATGCGGCGCGCGTGCGGGAGCAGTTTGGAGAGAAAATTCCATTGATTGTGGACGGCGGCCCAACGGCACGGTCGGTGGCGACGACGATCGTGGACCTGAGCGGCGGTGGAAGCTCTTGGATGATTTTGCGTGAGGGAGCGATTCCGACGCATGAGATCGCGCTCGCTCTGCAACATTAGGGGCAGGCGCGGGTGTTTGGGAACGAACGCTGGATTCCGCACAAGGGATCACGGCATACTTGGAGCTGGTCCCGTAAACCATGGAGACAGCAACGACGACAGCCACGCGAAGCAAGCCGAGCGTCCAATGGATGCGCTGGCTTGTAGTAACGGTGCTGTTGTTGACTGTGGGCTGGTTTACGTGGGTGTACCGGCAGATTGTGGCCACCGCCAACATCGATAACGCGCAGTCGGCCGACGCGATTGCAGTGTTCGGAGCGGCGGAGTACGCGGGGCGACCTTCGCCGGTGCTGCATGCGCGGCTGGACAAAGCAGTTGAGCTGTATGACGAGGGCATGGCGCCGGTCATTGTGACGCTGGGCGGCGGTGCGGATAAGGACTCCGGCAAGACTGAGGGCGGCGTGGGACGCGATTACCTACTGGCGAATGGCGTGCCGTTCGACAAGATCATTGCGGAGACGAAGTCGTTTGACACCGAGCAGCAGGTAAGCAGCCTGGCGAGCATTGCGGCGCGGGAACACTTTCGACACGTCATCGTGGTGAGCGACGGAACGCATCTGTTTCGGATTGCGTTGCTTTGCAAGCGTGCGGGGCTGGAGGTGTATACGTCGCCGCGTGCGCCGCTGGGGCATATCGACGACGTGGACGCGGCGAAGCGGGTGATGCACGAGATGCTGAGCTATACGGCGGCGCGGATGGACCTGCGGGTGAGCTGGCTGCGACTGTGGCTGCACGGTCGGACCGAACAGGGCTAGTCTTCATCGTCGACGATGGGGGCCGGGACGCCGCCTTCCCTGCGCATACGCAGATAGCCGCGGATGAAGGGGTCGAGCGCGCCGTCCAGGACCTTGTCGACATCGCCTACTTCGACGCGCGTGCGGAGGTCCTTGGCCATGCGGTAGGGCTGCAGAACGTAGCTGCGGATCTGCGAGCCGAACTTGATGTCCAGCTTGGAGTCTTCGAGCTTGCGGCTGATCGCCTTCTTCTTGTCGAGCTCGTACTCGTAGAGCTTGGAGCGCATCATCTTCATGGCGCGGTCCTTGTTCTTGTGCTGCGACCGCTCGTTCTGGCAGCCGGTGACGAGGCCGGTGGGAAGGTGCGTGATGCGCACGGCGGAGTCGGTAGTGTTGACGTGTTGACCGCCCTTTCCGCCGGAGCGGTAGGTGTCGATGCGAAGATCTTCTACCTTGATGTCGATGACGATGGTGTCGTCGATTTC
>JBAVDD010000300.1:0-3656 GCA_049587035.1 Acidobacteriaceae bacterium
CTCAGGGCGCGATTTTCTATTTCACGCTGGCGGGGGTGCGGTCGACTCCGGTCGTTAGTGCTTCGATCGCCAGTTGAAATACGGCTCTACGCGTTATTCACCGTGGCCCAAAAGCATCCCCTAAGGAGGAACAGGCAAAGACCCCAGAGCGGGTCGCCTCCTCCCAAAAAGCCTTCCGTAAATCTACAGAACTCGAGTTGTGAAGCGGATTACCCGTACGTGGAAGGGCCGCAATCACCGAACCGCGCGTTACTGAACTTTTTCTGAATAGGACTGAGTCGGACCCCTGCACCCAGGGCTGCATTCGCCATGTGCGGCTCAAACTGGTTGCTATAGAACCCACAATGTCGCCACCACTGCGAGTAAAGGTACCACTGCTCCACAAAGCGCCACGATTAGGACTTTTTGCCAAAATACAACCCGGCGATCCTCTGGTGAGTCAAAGTAGGCCCAGAGACTCAGCACTGCCCGGTGTCTGCCTAAGCGGACACGAAACCAGATATTGCCAATCCCGAACACCAGAAACGCTACTGCCAATCCAGCTATCTTTGGCGAAAAGCCTGGATACTCACGCGCAAAAGTAGGGGCCCACTTAAGACTCGTCATCGCCACGCATGAAAATATAGCCAAACACGGCATTACAACAGTTACAAGTGTAACCTCAAAAACCGCACTCGAGTATGCGGCAGCTTCTGATTTATTTAGGTCCCGTCGCGCAAGCGCAAGCCTGCGCAGGAAGTACCGAGTCACCCAGCTAAGCTGATCCAGGTGAAGTTGCTTCTGGGTACTAGTCATCGAATTTGTCTATAGACCTGAGGCAACGGATAACCTAATTTTGCATTACATCCGATGATCTCAATCCCCGTACCCGTCCCCATTGCGATCGTCTTGGAGCCACCTATCGCACTGAAGCCGATAGCAGCGGCCGCACCGAAGGGGCCAGCTGCGGCCAACGTTGATTCAACGCCAAAATCGATCAACCCGAAGCCCGCACCGGTCGCAGCGCCCGCGACTCCGCCAGTGTTGTAACCGCTGTAGGCATCAGTCAGAACGCCCAGGGCGCCCAGCGTGTAGCCGCCGAGCTTGAGGCCTGTGGCTACGGGCCCCAGCGCACTCTGCACTTGCGAACCAAGCGCTTCGTATCCCGCATTCGTCGGCGCATTCAGTGCCCCAAAAGGTGATGCACCAGCCATCGCTTTTCCCAACGTCAGCGAACTTGAGTCTAAAAGCGAATCAGTCGTGCCCTCAAGTGCCGTGGTTGCGACATCAGCATAGCCCAGGCCTTGCTGAAAGGTATTCTCGCCAGAACCCTGAGGACCTCCGCCCCCTGAAACGCATTGCTCAAATGTTTCCTCCTGCTGCTGATCGCAACTCTTGCCATTACACGTAATCTGAGTACTCCCCGGAGACTTACCTGGCGGCGTTGGCGTCACAGATGGGCCAGTGGCCGGAGGTGGAGACCAGGTTGGTGGAGATACGTTCGGCGTGGGATCCGGGTAATATGTAGTACATGACGTAACGACGCACGGAGCCGGCATCGGCGGAGCTCTCACGGGTATGTCGCCTGGTTGGCCGCCCGGCGTACCAGGCGGGGCCCCGCATACCCCCCCATCGTATTGGTCAGAAGACGTCGGGGGAGAGCAATAGCCGTCGAGAAAGCCCGTTGGATCAACCCGGGTCACCGGGTTATTAATGGTATAGCTGTAAGGATTGTAGCTCTGTGGATTGGACGGATCGGGTACGTTTGGATCCGCGGACATGAATCTCCCAATTACAGCGTCCTGAACACGCCCTACCATATCATTGAGCCCCATTTGCGAGCCTAGCGCCTCCTGGAATGTGTATCCGTGCCGGGTTATGCCAGCGATGGTACTAAGATCTGTGCCGCTAGGCGTGCCCGACCAGCTGGATGGATCGCGCCTGCTCCCGTAAGCAGAGAAGCTCTCGGCCACAGCGATTCCGCCCGCACTATTGAGGATGGCATTAACGCTTCCCTGGTGGTCCGTTAGGAAATAATAAAGCGCATTCGTACCACTGCTCTCTCTGGAAGCGATTGCCACCGGTTCAGTGCCGGCATAAATATAATGACGGTAGTCCGTCACCCCGCCTGCGGAAACAATATCGAGAAGGCCGCCAACGTGGTAAGCCACTTCCGTGCCGCTCGGACCTTGAGTCTGCTCCATATAGGCGCGCCGGTCCGGCCCATAAGAGATGGACACACTCTCACCTGTAGTAGTGTCATTAATTACCGTCGGATAATCATAGCCCGCCCAGGTTATAGAACTTCCCTGGCGCGATGTCATGTTACCGTCTGCGTCGTATGTATATTTATACGTGCTGTTACCCGCCTGCGTGACCTCATGTATGTGCACTGGATCATAAGTCCAGGACGCACCGCCCGCCACATCGCTACGTGACGTAATGTTGCCCATCTGATCATAACTCAACGATAAATTTTCACCGCTATTGCCGTTGCTAGTGAGGTTTGAATAACTCAACCGATTATCGTTATCGTAATAGAAGTCTTCCGTCAGACCGCGATTATAGTCCTGCCGTTCTGTCACGTTGCCATCTAGGTCATACGTGAATTGCAAATCCTGGATGCTATTACCGTTAGCCGAAGACTCTACTGACTTGAGCCAGTGCGTAACGTCGTCGTAAGTACGGGAGGTCACTACCCCGTTCCCTAAAGTTTCTTGCGTAATCTCACCCGCAGGATTTTGAGCATCCGCTTGCCAATAGAGTGCGGAACTGAAGAAATCAGCAATCGACTTCAGAATCCCATTTTGATAAGAATATTGGAGCTTGAGAGGATTTCCGGAAGTAGTCACGGGATAGGTCAGTGTGTCAAGAAGACCAGTAGTTGAACTATACGTCCACGTAAAAGTATTCGTTCCAATGGCGGGAATTGAAATGGAACGCTGGTATGGGCGGCCGAATGAGTCGTAGGTGTCAGTTTCATTGTAATAATACGATGAGTTACAGGGATAGCCCGTGTAAGTACAGACATTAGCGAGCCGGTCTACATTGTGATTCGCCGCACTGCCTCCGTACGACCACAATGTATACAGCCCAGGCTCAGCTAAAGCGACGAGTCGGCCAAGGCTGTCCCATTGCAAATAGAAGTTTTGGTTGTTTCCGTTTTTAAACGACGTAGGCTCTCCAAGCGCATCGCGCGAATAGGTCCAGGTGCCGCGATCGACGTCGTATTCACTAACGAGGATGGGACCAATGCCATAGGCGTACGTGCCCGACCAGAGCGTGTGTCCGAGACTATCGGTCACCGATGTCTTGGTTCCGGCAGGGTCGTAGCCGAGAATAATTGAATATCCTAAGGGATCGGTGGTCTGCCGGAGGCGGCCGCTCGCGTCATGATTCAGAGTACTGGTATTTCCCTTAAAATCTGCAATTGTCGTTGTATCCCCGTTGTAGGTATATGTTGTCGTTTCTGGCGACCCATTTATCGGCTGTTGCGCCTCGGTAACGCGGTTCAAGAGATCGTAAGTATATGTCGTGCATCCAGGCGACTGATCTCCCACCGCATACGGTTCGCATTCTTCGGCTACCCTGCCTAGTGAATCGTAGTCCCGTGTTTCCGTCCATGCCTGCGAGCCGTCAAGGAGAGTATTAGACGTCTCTACCGGCCGATCAAACAT
>JBAVDD010000301.1:0-4092 GCA_049587035.1 Acidobacteriaceae bacterium
ACCCAACGTCTGCTCACTACCGCACCTTTTCGCAGGAAGCGTCCTTCATATTTTTCGTGTGAAGGCCCTTTCTATTCATGCAACCGATGGCACCTACTCAGATTTTGGCAAGGGACAGGGAGAGGTCGCTACAGTGCGACTGTTGACCACTCTCGTTAGCCCGGAACATCTCAAGCGCGGAGTAATCTTCCAACTTCATCCGTTCCCGGGGGCAGTAGATGAGTTTGGATCATCCGAACCGGATCATCTGTTGGTAGGAAGGAACTATCTGGTTGTATATCCCTTCGCGATGCCTCGCGAGCTCAAGCCAACGGATGTTCTCGGGCTTACACGATGTGGCCTCATTGAAGATTCTCCATCCAATGCGTCACACCTCCGGCAAAAGGTTCGCCACAATACATCACCAACCCACTAGTACTCCCTCGACCCAACTAAAATAGAGACAGCATGTACACCGTAGCGGCCTATTATCGTTTCTTCGCGCTTGCCGACCCCTCCGCCCTCCGCGAAGAGCTCCGTGCGACCTTCGCCGCGACCGACCTGCTCGGAACCACACTCATCGCTCCCGAAGGCATCAACGGGACCATGGCGGCGTCAGCGGAGACCATCGACCGGCTGCTCAGTTTCCTCGCCGAGCGCACTGGCCTCCCGCGCTCCGACGTCAAATTCTCCGTCGCCGAGGTTCCGCCCTTCCGCCGCCAGAAGTTCAAGCTCAAGCGCGAGATCATCACCTTCCGCAACGCACCCACCGATCCGACGCGCCCGGGCCAGTACGTCGATCCGCAGCAGTGGAACGACCTGCTCGCCGACCCCGACGTTCTCCTGCTCGACACGCGCAACACCTACGAAAGTGAGATCGGAACGTTCAAAGGAGCCGTCGCTCCACCGCTCGCCAACTTCTCGGACTTCGCAACCTACGTACGAGAAAACCTCGACCCGTCCGCGCACCGCAAGGTTGCCATGTTCTGCACTGGCGGCATTCGCTGCGAAAAGGCCTCCGCCTACATGCTCCAGCAGGGCTTCCCCGAGGTCTACCACCTCAAGGGCGGCATCCTCAAATACCTCGAACAAGTCCCCGTCGAAACGAGCCAGTGGCAAGGCGACTGCTACATCTTCGACGAACGCATCTCCGTCGATCACGAAGACTTCAAAGGCTGAAAGCACTCTCGCCGCGCGCAGCCAAATCCCATTCGGCAATAGACTCATAGCAGATGCCTTCCTACGACATCCTGATCACCGGCGCAGGCCCTGCCGGCTGCGCGGCAGCCTACGATCTCGCGCGCGCCGGTAAGCGCGTTCTCCTTCTCGACAAGCGCAACTTCCCCCGCCACAAAGCCTGCGCTTGCGGACTCACCCGCAAAACCCTCGCCGCATTGCGCTACTCTGTCAATCCAGTAATCGAGCGCGTCTGCCACGAGATCGTTCTCCAACCCGCCGACGCTGCAGCTCCGGAAGTCCGCGTCAAGACCCGTAACCCCATTTGCGCGATGGCCGTCCGCGAGCGCTTCGACGCCTTCTGCCTCGAGCAAACTCTCGCCTCCGCACGCAACGGCGGCAGCGTCACCCTGCGCAAGATCGAACGCATTGCCGCGTTCAGAGAATCACCAACCCACATCGAGCTCGACATCGTCACAGCCGAAGGCCTCGAAACTCTCACCGCGCCAATCCTCATTGGAGCCGACGGCTCCAACGGACAAACCCGCCGCCTCACGCAGCAAGACACCGCACCAGGCCGCGACGGCTTCGCTCTCGAAGCCACTGTCCCCTACACCGCACTCCCCGCAACCCTCCCCGGCGGCGACGGCCCCCACGACCTGGTCTTCGACTTCTCTCCCCTCCCCGGCGGATACGGCTGGCTCTTCCCAAAGGCCGACCACATCAACATCGGCGTAGGCGCCTTCGCCTCCAGCAATGGCGCAATCAGCGCCCCGTCTGGTGCACAGATCAAACAAGTCACGCGCGCCCTGCTCCTCGGCTATACACAACAAAAACTCGGCGTCACCAAGCTCGACCACATCACCGGCCAGCAACTGGGCATGGGAGGCCACGACTACATCCCCCGCGGCCGCGTCCTGCTTGTCGGCGACGCCGCTGGCCTCGTCGACCCGCTCACTGGCGAAGGCATCCACTCTGCCATCGTCAGTGGACAGGCTGCCGCATCCGCCATCCTGTCCTGCGCGCAGGGTGAGAGCAACCAGGCCAACGGCAACAACGTGGCGGCAGCCTATGCGCACCACCTGCGCCCGCTGCAAGAGACCCTCGCCTTCTCCCACCGTGCCGCCCGAGCCTTTTACGCGCGACCCGAGCGCGGCTTCAAAGCCATGCGCTACTCCTTCATGCGCTCCCTCATCCTGAAAACCTACGCCGACGGCCTACCCTACACCAAACTCCTCACCGCCCTCGCCAAACTCACCACCTAGCTCCACCCTTTGGTTCTACGCTCTGTCCTCTACTCAAACCGCGGCAGGTGCTCCACGTCACCCGGGGGCACCGGTTCGGTCGGCCCACCGGCCTTCACCCACGCCTTCATTCCGCCACGAATCACCTTGGTCGAGCAGTGCTCCTTCTCCAGCATCCGCGCCACGCGAACGCTCGTCGCCTCATGCGCACACGAGCAATACAGATAGATCTCGCACTCCGGCTGCATGAACTCGCGCAGAGCATCCAGCTCTTCTTTCAGCCTGCTGGGCTCCACGCGGATCGAGTTCTTGATCCGCTGCATTCCCGGATCGTAGTACCCATGCGAGCGCACA
Organism: Acidobacteriaceae bacterium; assembly: GCA_049587035.1. Classification (GTDB taxonomy): domain Bacteria; phylum Acidobacteriota; class Terriglobia; order Terriglobales; family Acidobacteriaceae; genus Granulicella. The sequence goes on from JBAVDD010000301.1 coordinate 2,754, forward strand.
TCCGCAATGATCAGCAACCGGTCGTGCGTCGCCGCGCTGAGCAAGTCAAACAGCTCCTTGGCAGCAATCTTCTCCACCGTGGAGAACCTCGCATCCCGCATCGACGCCAGCGCCAGCCACAGCAGGTAGAGCACTACCGCAGCCACCAACGCCGCCACCGTAACATGCGCCGCGCGTTGCACCCAGGCAATCACCACGCGTAAAAACGGTGCAAACAGATATCCCGTCATGCTCCATGCACAGACGTATAGAAGCACCCCCAGCCCATCCATGCTCAGGAACCGCCGCAGCCGCATATTCAGACTGCCCGCCAGGATCGCCGCCACAGTAGCCAGCCCCGGCACAAACTTCGCGATCAGTAGCGCCTTCGGTCCGCGCTTGTAAAACTGCTGCGCCGAGGCAAACACGCATGTCTCCGAATTCATGCTGAGCCGGCAGATTCCCGTCAGCAGCCACCACCCCGTGTACCGTCCCCCCACGTACATCAGCGTGTCGCCTACCAACGCCGAACCCCACGCGCAGAACACCACCACCCCAAGGTTCAGCGAACCCCCATGCGCCGCCGCACCCGCCGTCAGCAGCACCACCGAAAGCGGGACAGGCAAACCGCAACAGGCGACGAACATCACGATCGATGTCACTGCGTAGCCATGGTGTCCAATCACGTCCAGCAGGTTCATCGCGTTCGATATCTCCGGGCCCACACTTGGTTACGAAGCTCTTGTCAGGTTGGATGCAGACAACGCTGCCCGCGTCATGCCCTTCCCCCTTAGAAAAGGATACGCATCCCCAGCTCAATCTGTCGCTCCCGGCTACTGCCCGTCGTCGACGAACTCGGCGTCCCAAACGGCACCTCCGTCGTCAACCCCTCGGTCGCAATCGCCGCCGCATTCTGAAAGATCAGCGGCGTCGGCCCCGTCGCCGTACTATTGCCAATCGTATTCGGCGTCCCGAACAGGAAAGCGCGCGTCTCCACGCTGGAGATATTCTCTGAATTGAACACGTTGAACGCCTCCGCAAACCCGTTCAGATGCAGCTTCGGTCCCACCTTTATCTCCTTGGCCAACCGCAGGTCCATTCGTCCCCTCGGCGCCAGTCGCAGCGTGTTCCGCCCGATCGTGGGGAGATAGGTCGCTCCGCCCGATCCGTTGATCGACTCCCGCCCTCCACTTAGATACGTCCCACCAAAGATCTGATAGCTGTACGGCGCACCACTGCTCGCAACTCCAATCGCCGCCACCCTCCATCCATCCAGCACCCGCTGAACCAGCTTCGGCCCGCGCCGCTCATGCAGCGGCAACTCCAGCGTCCCGGAAAACCGCTGCGGAAACTGCTGGTT
>JBAVDD010000302.1:0-7898 GCA_049587035.1 Acidobacteriaceae bacterium
AGTTCGTAGTCGTTGATTTTTCTGGGGGCTGATTGCAACTCGCTCGAAGATTCCGCATACCTGCTCTCTTCTGCGCGCTGGCGGTGCTGGTGTGCGAGCTCGTGAGCCGGCCGTATGCGAATATGAGCATCTGCGACGATGGCCCGTACATACTCGTAGCGCAGACGCTAGCGGATACCGGTCATCTTGTCTATAACGGCTGGCCGGCCGCCATGCTGGGCTGGCAACTCTACCTTGGCGCCGCCTTTATCAAGCTCTTCGGTTTCTCCTTCACCAGCGTCCGCATGAGTATGGTGCTGGTTGCCATGGTCATGGCCTTTTTCCTCCAGCGTACGCTGGTCCGCGCCGGCATCACGGAGCGCAACGCCACCCTTGGCACCCTGGCCTTCGTTCTCTCCCCGCTCTACCTGATGCTCTCGGCCACCTACATGACCGACATCACGGGCCTCTTCGCCATCGTGATATGCCTCTATGGCTGCCTCCGCGCGCTGCAAGCCGCAACCGACCGCGCTGCCATTGCCTGGCTCTGTTTCGCCGTGGCCACTAATGCTGTCGGTGGCACCGCGCGCCAGATTGCATGGCTTGGCCTGCTCGTCATCGTTCCCTCGACTCTCTGGCTTCTCCGCGTTCGCCGTCGCGTGCTGCTGGCTGGCTCCGGGGCTACGCTCGCCGGCGTCCTTTTCATCTTCACCTGCGTGCACTGGTTCGCGAGACAACCGTATATCCAACCCGAGCGCCTGATTCCGAGCGCATTCCCCATCGCACACGTCCTTGGCCAGTTCACCTATCTCTTTCTCGACGCGCCCTTCCTGCTGCTTCCGCTGTTCGCCATCTTTCTTCCTCAGATCCGCCGCGCCACACCTCGCGTCCTCACCGGCATTGCCGCCATCTTCGCCGCATATCTCTTTCTGGCACTCTACCCCAGTCATCTCCGCGGCGACTTTCCACTCGAACCCATGCTCTTCAACGGCAACTGGGTGAGCGTCCATGGAATCTATGAGGGCGTCGTGAGCCTCAGCGATTGGCACTCGACGCCACCGCTCTTCCTGCACACTGGCGTGCGCATTGTTCTTACCCTCGCGTCGCTCGGCGGTGTGATCGGTCTGCTGGTGTCACTCTCTCGCATGTCCTCCACTCCATCAAGCCCGCGCTCCAACGGCGTTCTCTCCTGGCGAGCCCTTGCTGCACTTCTCGTTCCCGTTACTGCGGCGTACATCGTGATCCTTCTTCCCCGGTCAACCGGGCTCATCTTCGACCGTTACCTTTTGCCCCTGCTTCTCTTCGCGACGATTGTCCTTGTCCGCTACTACCAGGAACGTGTGCACCCTCGACTCTCCATCGTCTGCGCGTCCCTGGTCTGCGTGATGGCCATCTATGGCATTGCCTGCACGCACAACATGTTCTCGCTCTATCGTGCCCGCGTGGCGCTCGCCGCCGAACTTCGCGCCAGTGGCGTTCCCGAGACCTCCGTCGACAACGGTTGGGAATACAATCTCGATGTTGAACTCCAACACTCCAACCACATCAACTTTCCCACCATCGTGATCCCGGCCAACGCCTACGTTCCTGTACCGCCGCCTCTCTCTACTGGCTGCAAGATGCTCTGGTACAACTACACGCCGCACATCCATCCGCTCTACGGTGTGTCCTTCCAGCCCGACGTCTGCGCCGGCCCCGCACCCTTCGCCCCGGTCCATTACTCCCGCTGGCTTGCCGCATCGCCGGGCACCCTCTACGCCGTCCGGTACACCCGATCCTCGAAGCCGTAATCCACATCGGTGGATTGCTATTCTGAATGACGTGGCAGGAACACGAACGCCGCTGGCCACGTTGTGATGCCAGGATGTGGACATCAAGATTTTATTCGGAGGCTCATTGCAACTCGCTCGCAGATTTCGTCTACCAGCCTTCTTCTGCGCTCTGGCAGTGCTGGTCTGTGAACTGATCAGCCGGCCGTACGCGAACATGGGGGTTTGCGACGATTGGCCTTACGTTGTGATGGCGCAGAAGCTGGCGGCTACGGGGAAGTTTGCCTATAACGGGTGGGCGGCTCCGATGATTGGCTGGCAGTTGTACCTGGGGGCGGCGTTTGCAAAGATGTTTGGGCCGTCGTTGACCGCGGTGCGGATGAGCACGCTGGTGGTGGCGATGGTGCTGGCGTTTCTGCTGCAACGGACGCTGGTGCGCGCCAACGTGAGCGAACGGAATGCGACGATTGCGACGCTGGCGTTTGTGTTGAGCCCGCTGTACCTGATTCTCTCCGTGACGTTCATGACGGATATCCAGGGACTGTTTGGCCTGGTGATCTGTTTGTATGGATGCCTGCGAGCGTTGGAGGCGAAGACTTCGAACGTTGCGATTGGCTGGATTGTTTTCGCGGTGGCGACGAATGCGGTGTTCGGGACGGCGCGGCAGATTGCGTGGCTGGGGATCCTGGTGATGGTTCCTTGCACGCTGTGGCTGCTGCGGGCAGAGCGGCGTGTGGTGGTGGCGGGTGCAGTGGCTACGGGGCTGGGTGCGGGGTTTATCTTTGCCTGCCTGCAATGGCTGAAGCATCAGCCGTATAACGTTCCGGAGCACGTGCTGGTGGGAGCGTTTCCGGTAGCGCACATGATCAACCAAATGGTGCGCACGTTTCTGGATGCGCCGTTTCTGATACTGCCGATTGTGGCGCTATTTCTGCCGCAGGTACGGAAGAGCCGGCCGCGAATTCTTGCCGCGTGCGCGGTGCTGTTTGCGGGGTACCTGTTTCTGGCGACGTATCCGAGCCATCTGCGCGGGAGTATTCCGCTGGAGCCAACCGGCGGCGACTGGATTGGAATTCATGGGACGTATGAGTTCATTATTCTGCAGGGCAATGCGCCGCGACTGCTAGCTCGATGGGTGCAGGTGCTGTTCACGATTGTTTCGTTTGGTGGAGTGTATGGCCTGATTGCGCTGCTGATGAGCAAGCGTGAAGCGCCGAAGGTCGAGGTTGCGGGCGGCGTTTCGTGGAAGCAGCTTGGCGTGCTGTTTGTGCCGTTCTCGGTGGTGTATGCGCTGCTGCTGGTGCCGCGGGCGGGAGCGTACCACTTGACGGAGCGCTATCTGCTGGCCCTTCTGGTGGTGGCGCTGCTGTGCGTGGTGCGCTACTACCAGGAGAGGGTGCGGGCGCAGTTGCCGACGATATGCGTGGTGCTGGTGGCGGCCATGGCGGTGTATGGCGTGGTGAACACGCACAACACGTTTGCGATTGATCGGGCGCGAGTGAAGCTAGCCAACAACCTGACCGCGGCAGGGATTGCGGACACGGCGGTGGACAACGGATGGGAGTACAACCTTATTGTCGAGCTACGGCACTCGGGGTATATCAATACCGATCGGATTGTGCTGCCGGCACATGCTTATCGACTACCGCCGCCGCTGCCGGCTGGGACCTGCAAGGTGAATGCTTATGACTTCACGCCGGATATTCGGCCTGAGTATGGGGTCTCATTCGAGCCAAACGAGTGCTATGGGTTGGCTCCGTTTGCGCCGGTGCATTACTCGAGGTGGTTGGGGAGCGAGCCCGGGACGCTGTATGTGGTGTATTACCGGCCGCATCCAAAAGCATGAGAGTGGGCGGCATGAATTGATAGCGTAAACGTGACATGCACGCAAGCAAAACGTTTGCCAGGTCGGATGCTGAGAATTGGCCGGTCGCCGTGTAGACTTTAGCCAAATAAGGAAATACTTCGTTCGGGGCAGCACCGAGTCGTTGAGCTCGGTTGGGTCCGAATGGGCGTCTGAGGATAGTGAATGGCTCGGGTAGTTGTGATTGGTGCGGGAGCGATGGGTCTGGCGGCAGGGTATCGTGCTGCCAGGGATGGTCACGAGGTGGACGTGATTGAAGCGGCGCCGGAGCCGGGTGGCATGGCGGGGCACTTTGATTTTGACGGGCTCTCGCTGGAACGGTTTTATCACTTCGCGTGTCTATCGGACACGCCGACGTTTGAGTTGATGAAAGAGCTGGGCATCGAAGACAAGATGATCTGGCGACACACGACGATGGGGTACTTCGATGGTGCACTGCATTCGTGGGGTGATCCGATTTCGCTGCTGCGGTACCCGTCGCTGACGCTGCTGGAGAAGATGCGGTATGGGTTGTTTGCGCTGGTGTGTGTGCGGCGCAATAGCTGGCCGGCGATTGAGCATGAGTCGGCGAAGGCGTGGATTACGCGCTGGTGCGGAACGTCAATCTATGACAGGTTCTGGAAGCCGCTGTTCGATCACAAATTTTATGAGTATGCCGATGATGTTTCGGCGGCGTGGATATGGACGCGGATTCGACGCATTGGACGCTCACGCAAGAGCATGATGGAGGAGCGGCTCGGGTATATCGAGGGTGGATCGATTACGCTGGTGAATGCGCTGGTGGAGGGAATCAGGGCACATGGCGGAAGGGTGCACCTGGGGACGCCGGTGCAGCGTGTGATGATGGCTGATGGACGTGTTACCGGCGTGCAAGCGGCGGAACGGACGTTTGCCGCGGATGCGGTGATCTGCACAGCGCCTACGCCGATGGTGAATGCGCTGGTGCCTGATCTTCCGGAGGAGTGGAAGCAGCGGTATGCGGCGATTCACAACATTGGCGTGATCTGCGTGATCTTCAAACTGACGCGACCGGTGACGCCGCACTTCTGGGTGAATGTTTCGGTGCCGGGGATTGAGATTCCTGGGGTGATTGAGTTTTCGAATCTGCGTAATGTGGGCGGTGATTCAATTGTGTATGTTCCTTACTACATGCCGGTGACGAATGCGAAGTTCACATGGCCGGACGAACAGCTTCTGACCGAGGCGTTTGACTGCCTGCAGCGGATCAATCCCGAACTGAAGGAAAGCGATGTGATCGGGACGAAGGTTGCGCGGTTGCGTTACGGTCAACCGATTTGTGAGCCTGGATTCGCTGCGAAGATTCCACCGGTGAAGACGCCAATTGGTGGGCTGCAGATTGCAGACACTTGCTACTACTATCCGGAAGACCGTGGGATTGCAGAGAGTGTGCGGCTGGGGGCGGCGATGGCGCGAGCGGTTGGAGCAGCGGGTTAGACGGAGCTTGCCGGTTCCTGGCAGGTGCAAGCGGAGCGCGCTTGGACGGTATAGTTGAAGGTAGAGCGCTTTGATTGCGCGATGAAGCTGCTGTATCGTTTGTCGAATTGCCTGGAGTTTATGTCAGCTAGAAAGATTGTTATTACCGGGGCCGCAGGCCTTGTGGGACAGAACTTGTTGCCGCGATTGAAGGCCAAGGAGCTGGGTGAGATTGTTGCGATCGATAAGCACCCGAAGAATACGGCCATCCTGAGGCAGTTGCATCCGGAGCTTCGGGTGATTGAGGCCGACCTTGCGGAGCCGGGAGCCTGGCAGCAGGAGCTGGAAGGGTGCACGCATCTGATGATCGGGCACGCGCAGATTGGCGGCCTGTTTCCTGAAGAGTATGTGCGGAACAACATTACGGCGACGGAGCGACTGCTGGAGGCGGCGCTGCGGTACAAGGTGCCGTATGCGGTTAGCATCTCGTCGTCGGTGGTGAACTCGATGGCGGTAGATGACTATACCGAGACGAAGAAGGCGCAGGAGGCGCTGGAGGTGGCTTCGGGGATCAAGCAGGTGGTGCTGCGGCCTACGCTGATGTTTGGGTGGTTCGATCGCAAGCATGTGGGATGGCTGGCTCGGTTCATGCAGCGGGTGCCTGTGTTTCCGGTTCCCGGGGATGGTAAGTTTTTGCGACAGCCTTTGTTCGCGGGAGATTTTGCGGACATCATTGCTTCTGCGATTGAGACGGAGATTACCGGCGCGTACAACATTACGGGCATGGAGCGGATCGATTACATCGATCTGATTCGGCTGCTGAAGCAGGCGACGGGAGCTAAGGCGCGGATTGTGAAGGTGCCGTATCGGCTGTTCTGGACGCTGCTGAAGATCAATGCTCTGTGGGACAAGAATCCGCCGTTTACGGCGCGGCAGCTGGAGGCACTGGTGACTCCAGATGTGTTCGAGGTGATTGACTGGCCGGGGATTTTTAATGTGCGGTCTACGCCGTTGAAGGAGGCATTTGATTCTACGTTCCGTGACCCGGTGTACTCGAAGGTGACGCTGGATTTTTAGCGCGGCGTGGTTGGTTAGAGCGGTACTCCTGATGCTGTAGAGGCAGGACTGGCAGAACTGCAGGTCTCTCCGCTACGCAGGACGATAGAACAGTCCTGCTCCGGTCGAGATGACAACTCTATAGTCGAGATGACAACTCTATAGTCGAGATGACAACTCTATACCTGTAGGGGAACTGCGCTAGAAGAGATTTCCTGCTACCTCTTGTGCTGCTTGCTGCACGATGGACTGGCGCTGCTCCGGGGTGAGTGGCGGCGTGGTCTTGCCGATGATGGTGAGCTCGATGGTGAAGTAGAGATTGCGCACGCGGCCGCTAACGGTGTCGGTGGTCCGGTTGCGGGCTGGGTGGGCGGAGCAGAGCGTGGCCTCGGTGCCGATGGCGGTGAGTGGTTTGCCCGCTGGACATGAGGGCTGCGTTGTGGTGGTGACCGTGATCTTCAGCGCGGATGTGGCGGTGTCTTGATGGAGTGTGAAGAGACACGAGCCTTCGTTGCTAGAGGAAAGATTGGTGAAGGTGGTGACAGGCGCTTGCAGATAGGCTGCGGCGGTGCCTTGCGTTAGCCACGGGCAAGCGGCCTGCGCGTGTGCGTGGGCGCAGGGTAGAAGTAGATAGAGCAAGAGCCAGGGTGCGTGGCGCAGGGCTTTCACGTGGGCTCCTAGACTTTGCTCTTCGCCGGTGTAAGTGGGCCGGAGTGGAGGATCTTGCCGCCTTCTTGAATTACGTAGAGCTGGTTTACGTCGAGGTCTTTGATCTGGTCGACCTGGCCGCTTAGCCAGCGGATCTCTACCATGTCTACTTTTTTTGCCTGGTCGAGGCCGAAGTGCATGCGGAGGTCGTTCTGTGAGAAGTAGCTGCCGCCGCTGCGGAGTTCGTCGGTTTGGGTGAGGGGTTTGGGGGCATCGGGTTTGTTTTGCGCGGTGACGATAAGCTTGCTGCCGATGCCGGAGCGATTGGATTTTACGCCGACGAGTTTGATCTTGATCCAGTTGCGCTTGAGGGTGGAGTCGCAGCGGAGGAGTTGGGGGATGGTGTTGATGCAGTTGACGGCTACGTCGATGGAGCCGTTGTTGTTGTAGTCGCCGAAGGCGCAGCCGCGGGCTGGGGCGCGCTCCATGATGCCAGGGCCGCCTTGATTGGTGACATCTTCGAAGCGTCCGTTTTGCAGGTTGCGGTAGAGGTATTTGTGCTCGGCGTACTTCAGGTCGGCGTTGGACTTGTCGACTTCGGGATAGACGTGGCCGTTGGACATGATGATGTCCAGCCAGCCGTCGTTGTCCATGTCGAAGAATCCTACGCCCCAGCCGAGGAGGCGAGTGTTTTCGCCGAGGCCGCTGGGGTAGGTGTGATCTTCGAAGACGGCTTTGCCGAGGTTGGTGTAGAGGGAGTCGGTGTCGCCGGCGAAGTTGGTTTTTACGATGTCCATGTTGCCGTTGTTGTTGTAGTCGCCGATGGAGACGCCCATGCCTGCTTGCGGTTTGGCTTCGGCGGAGAGGGCTGCGCCGGCTTCGATGGCGATGTCGATGAAGGTGCCGTCGTGCTGGTTCTGGTAGAGGGTTGCGGGGGCGGAGTCGTTGGCTACGTAGATGTCGGGCCAGCCGTCGCCGTCGAGGTCGGAGGCGCAGACACTCAGGCCGTAGGTTCCTACGGCGGTCCACATGCCGGATTTCTGGCTTACGTCGGTGAAGGCGCCCTTGCCGTCGTTGTGGTAGAGGATGTTTTTGCCGCCGGGGAGGCCGGGAGGGCCGCAGGCTACGAGCATTCCTTTGTAGGTGCA
>JBAVDD010000303.1:0-4379 GCA_049587035.1 Acidobacteriaceae bacterium
GGCATAGGCAGCGCGCTGCTCGATCACTGCGAGGCCGAGGCGCGCCGCCACGGCTTCAAACGCGTTGAAATGATGGCGACGTTACCCGGGGTACGCCTCTATGAAGCGCGCGGTTACATCCCCGGCTCGAAAGTCCACTATCCGGTTGGGACCAACCTCTCGATCGAGTTCGTGCCGATGTCAAAAAGCCTGACCGGCTGAGTCGTCCCACCTTGCTGACCGGCACCCGGAGCCCGTGCCCCGGCGCTGGACTTTAACGGCTCGCCGCTCATCACGAACGCTCTGTCGCAATTCGTGGCGTGAGGCTCCGAATTTGTCGGAGAAATGCATGGCAGCAACACGCACGTAACAGGGCACTCAAAACAAACCGCTTGTCGGCCAAGGTTGAGTTGGTTATAGTCCGCACAAGAAAACGGCGTTTGGATATAACACCGTGTCAAAGGGAGAGCTCGAAGTAATCGAGTATGTGCCGCGTCAGGCCATCACGGCCGACGTGGGCCCCCCAGATCACCCCTCCAAACACGAAGACCTCTGGAGCCGCGTTCGCTTCGAGCACCGGACGTTGACGAGCTGCGCGGCTGCGGTCTTGGTCGCAGCGGTCCACTTACTATTAGTCGCGCCTATCTTCTGGGCCGATGGAGTCGCTCATAAACCCCAGCAGAAATTTAGGGGCGAGACGGCGCTCCAATGGGTAGTTCTTCTTGACACGTCGAGCCGCAAGGCGCGCGCATCGCTAGCGATCGCGTCCCCGGTGTTGATGGCGATTGACGTGAAAGGCGTATTGCCGCGGATTCCGGCGATCATTCCACCGGCAGCGAGCCCTGGCGAGAATAACGATCAAGACGACGCGCCATCTGGTCTTGGTGCGCTATATGGTAGGTACATAGGACAACTCGAAGCCCGGATAAACCGCGGTTGGCAGCGGCCCAGGAGTCCGATCGGCGCTCCTATCTTCCAGTGCCAAGTCCAATTGGAGCAAAGCTCCGAGGGCCGATTACTATCCACGACATTGCTGCAATGCAACGGAGATGCCCGTTGGCGCCTCTCCTTGATGCGTGCAATACAAGTGGCCTCGCCACTCCCCACGCCACCTAATCCTGCGCTATTCGCCCGCAATGTGGTTCTGGAATTTCGCGCCGTGGCGTACTCGAGCGGCGCTCAGGTTGCACTCTATGAGTCACCCGCCGAGTACGCGCAGCGATTAAACCGGGTTGAACCCAATATCCGTTCTCAAAACGCATTGAGATTGCTGCGAGACATGGCACAAGCACCGCAGTCGAGCAAGACGGTAGAGCTTCGAATCGAAGGCACAAAGGTACAGGTTAAGCCAGAACGGCAATAAGCCTTTGATGCAGTTACATCGGGAGGTCTCATGAAGAGCTGGTCCGCCCGCTACCGCCTCATTGCGGTGGCATGCACAGTTGTCATTCTCGGCCTGTCCTCGCGCGCAGAAGCTGCAGCAGGACGTACAGTAGGGAGCTACCAAGTCTCGCAATATGGAGCCGCGACATACACGATTCCACTATGGGCGCCGAAGGGCCCTGGAGACCTAGAGCCCCATATCGCCCTGGTATATAACAGCCAAAGCGGTAACGGCTACATGGGAGTCGGTTGGAACTTGGCCGGTCTAAGCTCCATATACCGCTGCCCTCAAACTTATGCTCAGGACGCCGCCCCAGGTCCAGTCAAATTAGCCGCGACCGATGTATTCTGCATGGACGGGCAGCGTCTACGTCTCACCGGTGGCTCTTACGGCATCGAGGGGTCCACTTACCAAACCGAAATAGCCAATTTCAATAACGTAACTGCCTACGGCGCCACTACGGGAGGTGGGCCAGATCACTTCGAAGTGCAAGGGCGAGATGGTCGCACTTATGAGTATGGCAATGGTGGTAGCTCTCAAGTGATCGCGGGGAATTCCGGTAATGCCTCGGTTTGGTGGCTCGACAAGGTCACTGATCGCGCGGGCAATTCGATGACAATTTCTTACGACTCGCTAACCGGCGCAGCAGTTCCCGCCACCATATCGTGGACGCCAGTCAGCGCAGGCGCGCCTACATATAGTTATACGATGCAATTTGCATACGGCGCGAATGTGCAAGAAAGTTCAGTGTACGGTTACGTTGCAACAACGCCCGTAGTAAATACTAGCCTCCTTGCTTCAATAACAGTGAATTACGGGAGCACTACAGCAAAAAAATATGTCCTCTATTATGGGGTATCGCCAACAACCTCCCGTGATGAGCTAACTGACATCCAGGAGTGCGCCGACGCCGGTGCCACGAACTGCTTGGCCGAAACGCAAATCCAATATCAAAGTGGCCAGGCCGGCGTTTCAACCAGCAGTACGCCCGTCATACCTTCCGGAGCTTCAGAGCTTAAAGTTCATAACGATTTCAATGGCGACGGGCTGAATGACATCGCGTACTGCAACGGCGGAAGCCCGAACGTCATTTACGTTGCTTTTGCCTCTTCGAGTGGTTATGGCAGTCCGATCAACACCCAGATTCCCTGCAACGCGCCACTATATGGAGACCTGCTTGGCGGCCAGGACGGAATTCTTATCCATAACGGAACCGACTGGGTGTATTACACCTGGAATGGCAGTTCGTTTTCGCCGCAAGATACGGGGCTTGCGTACGACTCTACCGCGTCGCAATACGTCCTCGCGGATGTGAATGGAGACGGTCTTCCCGATCTGATATCAGGCTACCTGACAACCACTGTCGTTGGACAGCAAGTCATATCTTCATACAGCATCTATGTGCGCCTCAATACCAGCCAGGAGACGGGGTTCTTTTCGGACAACAACAATCTTTGGTATGGCCCTATTGGCCCGCAGCAGGCCATCATGATAGCTGACACTGACCGCCCGTACGGGGCGACATCATTCGGTACGCTAAAGGGATTAGATTTTGACGGAGACGGTCGTCAAGATATTGCGCTCGAGACTATTTCGCAAAGCGGCGGCGGGTACGTAGTCAACACCTACGAGTTGATATCAGGCGATTCCGGCTTTTCAGCAACGCAAATAACCTCTGGCGGCGGTACCTCCTACGGTGCGACCGCATTTCTCGATTTCAATTCAGATGGGTGTACAGACTATGCGTTTCAAGGCGTCATATACGTCTCCAGCTGTGGGGGGACAGTCGCGCAGACGATCCCTGTGGGAGGTGCCAATATTATTGGTGCCATGGATTGGGACGGAGACGGACGGACGGACATTCTGGTACAAAATGGAAGCACCATCGGAGTTTATCTGTCGGAGGGCAATGGCATCAGCGATCTGCTATCGACCTCGATACCCTACAGTGCATCGAATCTATACTTCGCCTTTGACTCGAACGGTGACGGACTAGACGATCTGGGCGTGTATGCGAGTTCCGGTGCTGTTTCTTATTATCTACACAATGGTGCCGCGCAAAAACCTGATCTTCTGAGTTCGATAACAGATGGCTATGGGAACTTTGCCAAGCCAGCGTACGTGGCATTTGACCAGAGCACGCCGGTGTGGAACACGGCCCATTATCCCTATCGGAATTACATGGGGCCGCTCTACGTGGTCGCCCAAACGACCTTTAGCGACCCGAGCAACCCGCCGAGCGGCACGTACGAGCAAAGTGCCTCCTATCGCCAAGGATGGATGAATCTTCAAGGGAGAGGGTTTGCGGGGTTTGGCCTGATTGAGGCCTATGACTCTCGAAATCAAGACCAGAAAGATCTGACCTACGAGCAGCAGTTCCCCTATACGGGAACGCTTATCATTGATGACTTAGAGGGATCTTTCGGTTGGCTCGGCTATAGCCCGCTGATGGTGCAAACCCTTACTCCCGCGAATATCGAGCTTGATAGTACCGACAACAATCAGCGGTATTTCACCTACATCTCTGGCGAAACGGATAATGTATACGAGCCCACTAACAGTGGTCCGTTACTTTCTACTACAACGGCCACTTCCGCGTATGACAATTACGGAAATCTGACGAAAAACATCCAGACTGTTACGGATGAAAGCGCTAGCTCGCCGTACTATGGCCAGTCATGGACAACAACAACCACGAATACTCCAGACATAGACACAAGTACTTGGTGTGTGGGGCTATTCAGCGAATCCGATGTTTCCTACAGCGTCTCAGGAAGCGGTAGTTCGATTCCTCAAAGCAGGCAGTTTACGCCAGATCTGAACAATTGCAGGTACGACCAAGTCGTTACCGAGTCCAACCCGAATACGTACGCATTAACGGAGGCTCTGACATACGACGGCTTCGGGAATATTGCCACGGATACCATATCAGGAGTCGGATTCAATGCCCGAGTAACAAAGGCAAACTGGGGTACCACCGGTCAGTTTCCGGTCTCCGTAATAAACCCTTACAACG
>JBAVDD010000304.1:0-3358 GCA_049587035.1 Acidobacteriaceae bacterium
GTCCACTTGTTCTCCACGTGGGCACTTACGCTCGTGCCCATTTATCTGCAAGTGGGCACATCCTCTCCGACCGAAGCACCGCTGCCTATGCGGCCACCGCTACACGGTTACGGTGAACCCTGCCTCAATCACAATCCATAATGGCTACCCCGCCTTCCGCAACCCGGCCAGTACGGCACGGAAGCTCGCCAGCCCCGACTCCAGGTTCTCGATGATCTCCTCGGCTAGCGTATCCGGCTCCGGGAGATTGTCGAGGTCGGTAAGACTCTTGTCCTTCAGCCAGAAGACGTCGAGGTTCGTCTTATCCCGAGCGATCAGCTCGCCATAGGTGAACTTCCGCCAACGGCCTTCGGGGTTCTTGTCCTGATCCCAGGTCGCCTTGCGTTTGTGGCGGTTCTTCGGGTTGTAACAATCGATGAATTCGGCCAGGTGATCAAAGCGCAGCGGCTTCTTCTTCAGCGTGTGGTGAATGTTGGTCCGGTAATCGAAGTACCAAACGTCCTTCGTCCAGGGGCTCTTGCTGGCTTCGTGATTGTCGAAGAACAGGACGTTCGCCTTGACGCCCTGCGAATAAAAAATGCCAGTTGGCAGGCGAAGGATCGTATGCAGCTCAGCCGTCTTCAGGAGGTTCTGCCGTACCGTCTCACCGGCGCCCCCCTCGAACAGGACGTTATCCGGCATGACGACGGCGGCGCGTCCGGTCGTCTTCAGCATGGTCCGGATGTGCTGCAAGAAATTAAGCTGCTTGTTCGACGTCGTCGCCCAGAAGTCCTGACGGTTGTAGGTGAGATCGTCGATCTCTTCCTCGCCCTCCTCATTCGTGAAGGTCATCGAGCTCTTCTTCCCGAAGGGGGGATTGGCCAACACGTAATCGTAGGTCTGGCCGCTCGGCGCGACCAAAGCATCGGTCGATGAGATCAGCACGTCGCCGTCGATCTCGCCAATGTTGTGCAAGAACATGTTCATCAGGCAGAGCCGCCGCGTATTGGCGACGATTTCGTTGCCATAGAATGTCTTGTGCTTCAGAAGTGACTTCTGCGCTTTATCGAGCTGATAGTTCTTCGGATTTGTAAGGAAATCATAGGACGCGAGGAAAAAGCCCCCGGTGCCGCAGGCAGGGTCGGCGATCGTCTTACCCGGCTCCGGTCGGACACATTCCACCATTGCCTTGATGAGCGCGCGCGGCGTGAAATACTGCCCGGCGCCCGATTTGGTGTCCTCCGCGTTCTTCTCCAGTAGACCCTCGTAGATGTCGCCCTTGACATCCGCGCCCATCGTCACCCACTGCACCTCGTCAATCATGTCGATCAGGCGCAAGAGCTTCGCCGGGTCTTGGATCTTGTTTTGGGCCTTCGTGAATATCTGGCCGAGCACGTCCTTTCGCGTGCCAAGCTGCCGCAGGAGCTCGATGTAGTGTGCCTCAAGCTCAGCCCCCCGCTTCGCGTTGAGGGTCGCCCAAGTGTATTTCGCAGGGATGTCGAGCTTCCGGCTATACGGCGGTTTCGAATATTCCTCCGCCATCTTGAGGAAGATGAGGTACGTGAGTTGCTCGAGGTAGTCGCCGTAGCCAACGCCGTCATCACGCAGCGTGTGGCAGAAACTCCAGACTTTCGAAACGATCGGGGCGGTCACGGTCATGCAGCCTTCTTCTTTCCGTTCTTCGGATTGCGTTCCTTCTTCGGCTCTGCGGCCTCTCGCTCGGCGCAAATGCGGTCCAGCAGCACCGACGCTGGCTCGTCCCTCCAATCTTGTGCGACAAGCTGGCCGGAGAAGGCTTGCTTCAGGATGGACTGACGCAAAGCAGAGCATCTGGCAAACGCAGCTTCAATCTCTTCTGCAAGCTTTTCGATTTCGGACATGGGCCCATCGAGCGCCGCGAGAAGGGCCTCTTGCTCCTCGGCAGTCGGAACGGGAACTGGCAAGCCCGCGACCTTCGAGATGCTGAGAGTATGAAGGCCGGATGTCGAACTTGCTTCCCTCACAATCAGGTCACGCCCAAGAGGCGACATCAGGAACGACAGGAAGAACCTCGGAGACATGTCGGGGAAAAAGCGAACGCGAATAAGATGGTTTTGATGGCTCACGTCCGGAATCTCGCCGCCCCAGACGGCTACCCGTCCGATCTGTTCTACAGAGCCATTGCCTTCGACAACCAGGATATCGCCCGGCTGCAGCCGGACATGCTCAAATTCGTCATCGGTCACGCCAATCTCAGTAACGTCGTCGAGATCCAAGTGGTCTGCATAGACATTCGCCACGCGCAGATACTTCATCGTTAGCGGTAGCGCCGATCTCTTGGGGCTTTTTGTAAGGCCGCCTGTCACGTCGGAGACGTCGCCAAGCCGGAGCCATGCCCACTGTGCAGTGCAATGGTCAGCCAAATGTTCCGGAATCTCCGCATTACCTGTCACCGCGTGCCGCTGCGGCTTCAACAGTGCTCCCTGCTTCTTGCGGGTGGCTTCCCACGTATCCAGGGCCTTGGCAAACCGCGCATCCGCTTCGGCCCGGAGGCTTCTCAGGCGTTCCGCCGGCGTCTGCACCCTGTCAGGGTGTCGGGCGCGCCAATCTTCCGTGAGCTTTCCCTCAAAGGCGTGCTTCAGGAGAGCCTGCTGGTATGTTTTGAGTTGCTCCCGCGCTGTGGTGAGCGCCTCGACGCCTTTGTCCAGCTCAGAGAATAGGTCGTCGATCTTGGCGACGATCCGGCGCTGTTCGTTTGTCGGTGGCAGTTCGAGCGTTTGCGCTCGGACTTGCTCGTCTCTCACTGCCGGGTAGCTCACACCATACTGCTCGCCGCTGAGTGCCGAAACAAACGGATTAGATGTCGCCTTGTAGAAGAGATACTTTGGGTCAACGCCGGCAGCGGCTCTCAGGACAGCAAAACCTGTCGATGCGATTTCACCGTCGAGCGCATCAGGTATCTGAGCGATGTTCCGTAAATATGGGCGCACCGTCGAGAACACTACGTCGCCAGATTTAACTAGCTGTCTGGCACGGGAAGGCGCGTCTGACAGTCGCATTTGCTTTGGTGCCGTTACATGATTGGTCCTGTTGTCGATGCTCGATATATCGACATAGGAGAAGGGTCGATCCTGCAACTGGCCCGGGTCAATCTTCTCGACCGGAACAGTGACAACTGCGACTGTACAGGAAACCCAGCTCTTTGGAAGAAGGTCCTTCATGCCGTCAATGCCTCATTCATTTCGTTCAGCACGGTGGCCATGCTCTCGCCGAAGAGCTGGTACATTTTGCCGAGTCCACCCTTGGCGTCGAACGGAGCCATGTCAAGGTCATCGCGGTCGATGTGGACGGATGCGGCGACGTGGTCGCGGATCATGTGCAGCCACTCGAGCTGCTCACC
>JBAVDD010000305.1:0-2898 GCA_049587035.1 Acidobacteriaceae bacterium
CTTTGCCATGGTAGAACTCATGTTCTTCCTTCTCCGCGGCGTCTCGTATTTTTTCGTTTCACCTATTTGGCAACGCGACCGTCAATGGCATAGCCCGAATCGAACGGATGCAACGGCCTTGCTCCTATCAAAAGGAGACGCGGGGTCCGACCTCATTCTTTCAGTGGAGATTTGGCTCCGCCTGCTGGATGATGCGGGATGATGCGGATTGCTGTTATGGTTGCCGTCTCCCGCTGTGTGGGAGATACCTGTGCTTCTCCGGTCGACGCCTGTTCCTGCGCAGGCCGATCCCGGCATCATTTGTGCGCGAACCCTAGCCTTGGAAGGACAAAGAAAGATGGCCCACATCAACCTGCCAGAGGGCTTGCCTGGAATCCGCGGTGCGATGGCATTCCGCCCCGAGACCGCGAAGCCCCTCAACGAACTCGTAGAGATCCTGCTGTTCGAACCTAATTCTCTCGCCGCCGGCGAACGCGAGCTGATTGCAACCTACGTGTCTTACCTCAACGATTGCCACTTCTGCCAGAGCATCCACGGCGCGATCGCTTCCGCGCATCTTGGGGACGATGAAGACCTGGTCCGCCGCGTCAAAGCGGACTTTCAGCATGCAAATATCTCCGACAAGCTGAAGGCGCTGCTGGTGATCGCAGGCAAGGTACAGCGCGGAGGCAAGAACGTCACGGCGCTCGATGTTGAGCAGGCGCGTGGCCACGGCGCCACCGATTTGGAGATTCACGACACGGTTCTCATTGCGGCCGCGTTCTGTATGTACAACCGCTACGTTGATGGACTGGGCACGACACAGCCGCAGGATGAGGCCATGTATCGCGAGCGGGGGAAGAAGGTTGCGCGCGAAGGTTATATCGCGGGAAGCAAAGCCTATCTGCCGGCGGAAGCCGCAACACGTTAAGGAGAAGAAAATGCCACACATTGGTCTGCGGGAAGATCTACCCGGCATCAGCGCCGGATTTGCGTTTCGTCCAGAGACGGCAAAGCCCATGCGCGAGCTGGCGCACATCCTGCTCCACGAGCCGAACAGTCTGACTCCGGGCGAGCGCGAGTTGATCGCCTCGTACGTCTCCTCGCAGAACGACTGCTACTTCTGCAAGACCAGCCACGGTGCAGCAGCATCGTGCCACCTGGGAAGCGGGGAGATCGTGAAGCAGGTTCAAACGGACTTCCAGACCGCTCCTGTATCTCCGAAGCTGAAGTCGCTGCTCGCCATCGCAGGCAAGGTGCAGGAGGATGGCAAGCGGGTCACCACGGACGACATCGCGCGCGCGAAGGAACAGGGAGCTACAGACCTGGAGATCCACGATACGGTACTGATCGCTGCGGCGTTCTGCATGTACAACCGTTACGTGGATGGCCTGGGAACCTGGCAGCCGCGGGAGGAGCCGATGTACGCGGAGATGGGCAAGCATCTCGCGAAGCAGGGCTATCGAACGCCTTCGCGCTGAGCTGCGTCCTTCAGTCTCTCCATCGGAAGGTGGATGAACTTCCCCATCGTACTGCCGATGACAGCATGGCATGCCGAACGATAGTGTTTCGTCTGAGCAAGCCCGTCATGATCAGCGTACGTCTGAACGGCCACGAGGTCCTGCCGCTGGAGTTTTCTGCCAGAACCCAACACCAACGGAGCCGTTCGATGACTTTGTCTCTCCCGAGACTTCTGACTACCCTGGGTGTGCTTTGCCCCTTCGCCGTCTGCTCGGCACTTGCACAGGTACCTTCGTCGAGCCTGAACGGCATTGCGACCGACCCGAGCCACGCTGTGGTTGTCGGCGCTCACGTCACGGCGACGAATCCATCGCAAGGTGTCTCGAGGACGACGCTCACCAATGGCAGCGGCCTTTACACGCTCTCCGGCCTGCCTGCGGGTATCTGGAATCTCCGCGTAGAGCAGACCGGCTTCGCCCCCAGCGAGTTTACGAACATCGCCCTACAGGCCGGAAAGAGCACGACCGTTGACGTTCGCCTTCGCGTTGCTTCGAGCGGAACGACGGTGCAGGTGAACGCCTCCGGCGCGGGCACGCTGGACATGACGCAGTCGATGATCCAGGGTGAGGTGACATCGCGGACGATCCAGAGCCTACCTCTCAACGGACGCAACTTCCTCGAACTCGCCTACCTGATCCCCGGAAATCGCCCAGCGCCAACCTTCGATCCGACCAAGACCAACACGCTCGAGGTGAGCTCGGCAGGCGGCTTTGGACGCGGCGGCAACATCACGGTTGATGGCGGCGACAACAACGATGAGATTGTCGGCGGCACGCTGTCAAACTTTCCCGAGGACTCGGTCCAGGAGTTTCAGATTGCCACCGGGCGCTTCACTGCTGAGGTGGGACGATCCGGCAACAGCATCATCAACATCATCACGAAGTCGGGAACGAACCAGTACCACGGCTCCGCATTCTTCTTCGAGCGCAACCGAAATCTGCAGGCCCTTCCTGCAACGTTTGATCGCGACCTGCCCAAGCCGCCCTTCGACCGCGAGCAGATGGGAGGCTCCATCGGAGGGCCGATCCGCAAGGGCCGCGCCTGGTGGTTCTCGTCCTTCGAGTATCGGGATCAGAACGCTGCGATCCAGACCGGGACGCGTGACTTCACCACGGACACGATCCTGAACACCTCCGCACCGGCACCTCTGCGCGACGCTCTCTGGTCCTCGCGCATCGACACGCAGATCACGCCGCACAACCGTCTGATGGGGCGATACTCCTTCAACCGTTCCACCGACACTGCAGAAGCAACTCCGTCGGAGACTACGCCGGCGTTCACCGCGGCCGAGCGCCAGAACTCGCTCAACCGCTTCAACTCCGCGATTGCCGGACTTACCACCGTCCTCGGTTCCAACCGGGTGAACACGCTCATCCTTCACTTCGACAACTTCTATAA
>JBAVDD010000306.1:0-3799 GCA_049587035.1 Acidobacteriaceae bacterium
GGAAACAAGCAGGGAGAGCGCCCGTTGATCTGCGCGTTGTGATCGGATCGATGGCGAAATCTCCCGCAGGCCGCTCAGCCGGAGTGTAAGGCATGCAGGGCCGGGATGGCGGAACTGGCAGACGCAGCGGACTCAAAATCGTCCAAGACAGTATTCTGCATCCACTCAAATCATTCAAAATGAGCATCTTATGGCGAATCCAGCAGGACGGTTTCCGTTGCACAACTCTTCCACACTTTTGTAGTATTTTGATGTCAGGAGGTGCTCGTGCATGTCCGAACATCACACCATCCTCGGTGGCAAGGTTCACGTCTACAAACGTCCGAATAGTTCTAGCTGGCAGTGCGCGACCTACCTGGCCGGTAAGAACCGGCGCACAACAACCAAAGAAGACAGCCTCTCCAAAGCGAAGGAATTCGCAGAAGACTGGTACTTGCAATTGCGGGGCAAGCTCCGCGATGGCGAGTTGAAGACCGGAAGATTGTTCCGCGATGCGGCGAAGCTGTATTTGCGCGTGTTCGACATCATGACTCAGGGGCAGCGCAGTTCGAAATACGCATCTGGACAACATGCGCGTGCCAATGTTCATCTTGTCCCGTTCTTCGGAAGTATGGTGCTTCCCGAAATCACGGCGGGCAAGATCAATGAATATCGCATCCATCGACTAGAAGAAGCTAAGGCATCCCGTGGGAAGCCCCCAGCGCATAGCACCATGCACCAGGAGATCGTGACGCTGCGCCAAATCTTCAAAACAGCTCTGCGGCATGGATGGATCGACCATATGCCGGATATGTCCGCGCCCTATCGGGCGTCGGCCAAGATTTCTCATCGAGCATGGTTTTCGCCGGAAGAGTATAAGCAGCTTTACGAAGCGACCCGCAAACGGGCGCAACACCCAAAGCAGCCACGCTTCCGCTGGGAAGCGGAGCAACTTCACGACTATGTCTTGTTCTCCGCGAATACGGGGCTTCGCCCGGATGAAGCGATGCGTCTCCAGTTTCGTGATGTAAAGGTCATCGATGACGAAGGTAGTGGCCAAACAATCCTAGAGATCGAAGTTCGAGGCAAGAGAGGCATTGGCTTCTGCAAGAGTACGGTCGGAGCTGTACGACCGTTCGAGCGCCTGAAGGCTCGCCTGCGTCCCGATGGTGGGCCGGGACGTACGGGAAGCCGTAAGGATTCATTGGAGAACGGTGAATGGCAGAAGCCGGGAGCAACGGAACTGCTGTTTCCGAAGTGGTCGCGCGATCTGTTCAACGCAATTCTTGAAGAAGAGAAGCTGCGAGTTGATCGTGATGGGAGACCGCGAACGGCTTACAGCCTTCGGCACACCTACATATGTTTGCGGCTTCTCGAAGGTGCTGATATCTACCAGATAGCAAAGAACTGCCGGACAAGCGTAGAGATGATTGAGAAATATTACGCAGCCCATCTAAAGACCCAACTCGATGCTTCTGCAATCAACGTGATGAGGCCGCGCCCAAAGAAGGACGTAGTGAAGAAGAATCCCCGGCGAGTCGAGTCGCAGCCGTTAGCCGAAGCGATGTAGTTACTCCCCCCGGATGGAAGCATCCGGGTTTGCTTTTGGCACCGGATCAGGGCCGCTACGGCCCGCTTTGATACGGTGCCGTCTCTGCACACGGGCGTGTGCCAGCTTCTCCTCTATATTTGCCTCATAAACAAGTCATAATGCTTGAAATATTGCATAAGGCCTTGTATGTTAGTCAATGATGTTGCCTATTGCGACCATTGCCGAGCAGATTGCCCGCAAGCGAAAAGAACTTCGTCTAAGCCAGTCGGCGCTCGCCAAGAAGGCTCATATTGGCCGTTCGACTTTGGATGCGCTTGAAAATGGGCGTATGGGAGAGTTGGGCTACACGAAGATCAACAATATCCTCTCCGCTCTCGGCCTTGAGCTGAGACTTCAGGAAACCACTTCTCGCAGGCCAACACTAGAAGAACTAATGAGCGAGGAGCGCCATGATTAAAGTATGGACTGACTCCCAGGAAGCAGGAATGCTGGATCGCTTAGGCGAACGCGGTAGTAGTTTCGCCTATGCCCCAGAGACTCCGCCTGCTCGTGCCGTCTCGGCGACAATGCCTGTTCGTCTTCCATCCTGGGATATTCGTTTTGGATTGCCGCCGATCTTTGAAATGAATCTTCCGGAAGGCGTACTCCGTGAACGGTTGCGTCTCGCCTTTGCGAAAGCTACAGGGACATTCGACGAATTCGATCTATTGGGTGTGGTGGGCCGCTCGCAGGTTGGGCGCATTCGATATACGGGACAGCGTGAACAGCTCCAGGAAGATGTTCCTTTCCAATCAGTCGATGAGATTCTGGAGCACCGCCGGGGTGGCGACCTCTTCCGTTACCTAATTGAGAAGTTC
This sequence comes from Acidobacteriaceae bacterium, assembly GCA_049587035.1. Lineage (GTDB taxonomy): Bacteria > Acidobacteriota > Terriglobia > Terriglobales > Acidobacteriaceae > Granulicella. The sequence goes on from JBAVDD010000306.1 coordinate 2,389, forward strand.
GCCACCTTTTCCGGTATCAGTGGGGTGCAACCCAAAATTCTCGTGAGAGACGAAGCAGCCTTCTCTGCTTTCGATGGCTCAGGCCAGCGCTTTTCCGAGAGCTATCGAGGCGCAACACATATCGTGAAGTTCTGGGAGCAGAACGAATATCCGCAGCTTGCCGCAAACGAATACTTTTGCCTCGAAGTGGCCAAGGCTTGCGGCCTGGAGGTGCCTTCGTATCGACTGTCAGATGATGCTCAAGCACTCGTGATCGACCGCTTCGACCTTCGCTCCGACGGCTCATATCGAGGCTTCGAGGATTTCTGCGTGCTGAATGCCAGACGGACCGATGAGAAGTATCGCGGAAGCTATGAAACTTCCATCATGAAACGGTTTGCGCAGTTCGCGAACTCTTCGCACGTTGTCGAGGACACGGAACGCCTCTTCACGCTCATCGCTCTTAACTGCGCTTTACGCAATGGTGATGCTCATCTGAAGAACTTTGGCATTGTCTATGACGATGTTCAAGGTGAGGCGCGACTCGCTCCTGTCTATGACTTGGTGACAACATCGGTGTACTTACCAAAGGACAGCATGGCCCTGACATTAAATGGTTCGACCCGCTGGCCAAGCATGAAAGACCTTCAACGTTTGGGTGAGATTCGCATGGGCGGCTCGCCCGCCAGAGTCACCGCAATCCTCGAACGCATCGCTGACGCGATGTCGGAGGTGGCCTCAGCAATAAAGCAATACATCGCAACTCACGCTGGATTCGAGGAGGTTGGTTCTCAGATGCTAGCCCAGTGGCGGATTGGAGTGAAATCCTCCATCCAAGGAGAAACTTCGAATCTATCTTTCAGCTCATGACCGCTTCACCTTAGTGCCTGTTAACTCCAGTGCATTATTCCGAAACGACGCTCGCCAATTTACTATGCCATGATCGTATATGCCCCGGAAGTTAGGATGACCAGTAGAACTCAAGAGCCCGCGCAACAACGAACGTTCATCGACCTATTCTCGGGCTGCGGCGGGCTGTCCCTAGGTATGACCGATGCGGGGTTCAGAGGAGTCTTTGCGGTTGAGAAGGCGGCTGACGCATTCCTCACGTTCAAGGCCAACCTACTCGACAACGAACAAGATCAGCGTTTCGCTTGGCCACGTTGGCTCGACAAGAAGAACATTGGAATAGAAGACTTTCTCACCAAGTACGGTCATCGGTTGGAGAAGCTGCGCGGTAAGGTCAGCGTCATCACGGGCGGGCCACCGTGTCAGGGCTTTTCATTTGCAGGACGGAGGAACGGTAGAGATCCTCGTAACAAGCTCTTCCGAAAGTACGTCGAATTCGTCGCGGCGGTACAGCCCAACATGCTCGTTCTTGAAAATGTCCCGGGGATGAGAGTGATTCATGGTGTGACGAAGAGAACGAAGA
>JBAVDD010000307.1:0-3195 GCA_049587035.1 Acidobacteriaceae bacterium
GCGTCTCGATTCGCTCAATCGCACGACAATTGCGAGTGGGGCACCAGACGGTCTATCGAGCCCTGGGAGCGGCCACGGTCTACCCGAGTGGCAGGAAGCCCCAAGGTCCAATAACGGTATTGGCACGCCCGTCCGGCCGCCAGAGACGGCCAAGAGTCGGACCCCAGCCTGACCCATGGGCACCCTCGGCGACATCCAAGTAGCCGAGCGCCCACATCCGGGCCAAAGTCCGGATGGTGGTGGCCGACGACAGGTCCTTCGATGTGCTGTCCTCCGGCGAGCGCATCGCGGTGGCCATGGTTCTGGACCGCCGTGATCTCGTGCAGCGGGCGTGGCGCACGATGCTCGAAGCCGCCCCACCGCCTCGGCCCCGAGTGGACAGAAGCTGCCCTTCGCGTCCAGCGTCACGGCTGGATTGACGACCCCAGGATGCGCGCCGCCCCGGCATCAAACAATCGCGCGCGATGCTCTTCCTGATCTGGCGGCTCAAGCGCTGCGGCCGTAACGTCGCGCGCAAGATCCCGTCCGTCAATCACGGGGGCTGCGCAGTTTACGCGGCCATGGTCGCAAGCGCCCTGGAGCGTGCAGGGGTAAGCGCGTGGGGCGTCGTAATGGGGCCTCCAAGCGGCGATCTCGATAGGGTGCGGCAGAACGGTGCTCCTGGCTCTGTTCAGGGCTGGAACCGCCAGGGGGTCTTCTTCACGCATATCCTCGTTCAATTTGAGTTTCGGGGCGAGGTTTGGACGCACGATGTCGGCCATACCCTCACCCGCTTCGAGCAGCAGTGCACCGCTCCCGAGCATCGTCTGCTCCCCGGTCGTCTCACGGTGCAGGAGCTGCGTCTTCTTGCGGCCCGATTACGACGGCTGGAATGGCTCCTTCTGTCGTGCGCGTGGGATCCCGATCATCCGCGAGCGTATCCGTCGCTTCCTGACAGCCTAATTGAGCCCTACGGTTACGGCTCACGTTTGGCGCGCTATTGCGCATGCTGCAGGATGCCGCGTATGAACGGTGTCGGATCCGTGGCTGGCGCTGTCCAGTCCGCGATGCTCGGGTGAGTTGCCGTTATGACTGAGAGCCCAGAGCTACTTCGGGTCGCGAATGTTCGCCAGCGCCGACCGTTCTCTTCTACGAACGCACCGAGGACCTGATTTGAATTTAACTGGCGCGACACCCAGCGGCCGGCCGTTGCCCCCAGACACAGTACAACGCGAACACCGAGATGATTGATAACTGCCTCGTGAAACGGCCAGCATTCTTTGGCGAGCGAGGCAAGTTTGCCCTTCAATCCGGCTTCGCGGGCGGACCTCACAAATACCAAGTTGCTCGACGGCACGCGCCGGGCATCGAGTCCAAGCGTTCTGGTTAGATGTAGCACTCTCGGTTGGAGACCACAGGCACCGGGAGGACATTCCCGCCACGACTCGTCACAATAGGCCGACCACATGTCTGGAAATTCTTCCAGCACTTGGCGCGTGTGCGACTCCACCGTTTCATGAGGCATGGAATCCGGTGAGCCACCCGGATGGACCCCAAGAATGTAAAGCGAGGACGGCGCACCAAAGGCAGCTCGACCAGAATAGAAGACCTTTCCTGAAATCTGGCGGATGGACGCGGGTATCAGCTCAGCGAATCGTTCTATGCTCGGCACTTGCCCCTCTTTGTCATCTCATAGCGAGGCGAGCAGTTTGCTGTGTGTGACGGCGTCTCAACTGATCTCACTGCACGACTCGCGACGTCCGGCCGGGTACAGCGGCGATGTCAAGGTAACGCCTCTCATCGAAAGCTGTGGGCCTCTTTGAGCTTAGCTCACTATCGGCGGAGCCGACGCCTCCTCTACGCCGCGAGATGATTGGAGCTTCAACCACTCTGCGACCGCCTGCGAGTCTTCGTTTGCGTCGATCTCAACGATCTTCCCCCAGCGCATCCTGATGATATGAACGCCGTGGTTCGAGTAGGTTGTCCCATCTTCCAGGTGGTCGGTGTTGGTCCAGCGAACAATGAGGACGGTGTTGTGCGGCAGCCCCTTCACCCAAACATCCCGAATCGTCAGCTTCATGTTTGCTCCAAGTCGAGCGAGCCGATCCAGCCACAGCCCGAGCGCCTCCCGATCACTTCGCTCGCCTCCGAGGGCGTGACTACCACCGAACTTGTGGCGAATGTTAGGTACACAATCGTCGAGCAGTGCGCGGAAGTCCCGCTGGTTCACCCGCTCGAAGTTCTTTCTCGCTATTCGGCGCACCATGGCGTGATACATATCTCGCCCTCCTGAGGAATATGCCGCTGAGTAGTAGCTCGTCTTCGAGCAGATGATTGACGACCTCCATGCTGCTACGACTGACGCCCTGAAGGATCGTGATCTCGGCGGCCGGCATCTTCTACCCCGCATCGATGACTGTAAAGGATGATGCGTCCGTTCCGGATAATAGCTCCTCAGCGGCGTTGGGCGGGGACTGCGGCGCGGCCATGATGCGTAGTAATGGCTGTAACTGAGGCGCGGGTGCTGCGATCACGAGGCGTGGGTCGCACCGGACCTCTGGGCCACTCGGAGGCACTGCCGAAAATGTGGGAGCGAGGACTACGATCTCAGACGGATGTGGCGGCAGGGGCACCTTCCGAGCAAGTGCTTCTGAAGAGCAAACGATGAGGATCCATTCGCGGCCGGTGTGCCGCCGCCGCTGAGATCTCCACACTGGGAAGCTGCGCGAGTAGTTAGGTATCAAGAATAGCAGGTTTACCGATTGCGAGAGAGGCGCGCAGCGCTCTTCCTTGCCATACAAACTCCGGATACTGCGTTTCAATCGATAACCTCGCCGAGTTGGATAGCTTGATTCTTACAACATCGTGTCAAGTAGTCTCCGATCAGCGCCAAAGTCTCCGATTAGCGCCGCTCAGGGCCATAGAGTCTTACAGCCGCGCCCGGTATCCTGGATGGACGCTGAAATTACAGCTCCCCATGCCCGACCGACCATGATGTCTGCCGGGCTCTCCACCCAGTCAATAAATTCCCGAAATCATCATGACCCAGAACACACTCCGTATCACCTTCAGGCTCGCCTCTCTCGATGACGAGGACGAGATGCGTACACTCCTGGACCTGATTCCCTACCACCTCTGGGTCGCAGTCAAGCGATACAGCCCTGACGCCGTGAAGAGCCAGACCTATGAACCCGAAACCCGAAGGGGGTCCTACCT
>JBAVDD010000308.1:0-7755 GCA_049587035.1 Acidobacteriaceae bacterium
TCCCAACCCGCACCCTCCCCCAGCCTCTTCTCATGACCGAGATCGACCCGGACGAGCCCCAACCCCCCATCCCCATGCCCGGCGAAACACCCGCCGCACGCGAACCCCTGCGTCCCGAAGACTTCTACATGGAAGGGTCCTACCTCGTCTTTACAGCCGCCTACCACCTTCGCCGAGGTCACTGCTGCAACTCCAACTGCCGCCACTGCCCCTACAAGTAACCCCTTCTCACCGTGAAGCCGGAGCCGCAGCACTCGCACTTGCAGCACCAGCCACTCCAGCCTCCACCTTCAATGCCAGTCGCGGGAACATAAAGCTAGCGTCCGCATCATCGATCACGTTCACCTGGCAGATATAAGTCCCCGGCTTCAACTGCGTCACAGGCACGTCGAACTGAAACACCACCGCATCATGGTCCGCATCATTCACCGCCCGCGCAGTCACCGTAGGCGTCTCATACACCTTCGTCCCGTTGTTCATGAACTCAATGCTCGTCATCAATTTAATCGGCGAACCCTTCACACCCTTCTCGCGCGCCGGGTCATACACTTCATACAAGAAATAAAGATGCTGCCCCTGCCGGAACACATGCGCGACATTCGGCACCCACTCCAACCCGTCCCGCACCAGCGGGCTCCCATCGGCGCCAGCCGCGTGCTTGCCCGTATTCGGCACCCGCTGGCTGGCCACCACCACCGAGCTCATCTTCAGCGGAGCCTTCTTCAAATCCGGCACCTGGATATCCGTCTCAAAGCTCCCCATATTGCCCGTCTGATTCTCGCGCATCACAAACTTCATGTGATAGTGCCCCGGCGCCAAATTAAATCCCGTCGAGTATTGAATGTTCTTGTGCTTCACCTGCTGTGAAGCATCCACCGCCAGCTTCACAGTCTGCCGCACATTGCCCACCACAATCCCCTGCGCGTCCTTCACCTGCCCCATGATGTCCAGCGTAGCCTTGTCCTTATCCCCACCAGCAACAAACGGAATCTGCGACCCCGGCACAATCAAACTCACCGGAATGTAATACATATTCCGCTGCGCCATGAAGTACAGCGCCTGCAGATACACAGCCACATCCGTCGCCGGAAGATCGCTGTGCATCTGTTCCGTCAGCGCCTCTTCGCGGTCCTCGCTCTTCTGGTGCTGGAAGTCCGCCGCCGCATAGTACCCCGGCCTGTACTCGATCTTCACATCCTCGCGATCCACCTTGATCGTCAGATGCCGGTACGACCCATCCATCCGCTGATTCGTCGACCGGAAGCCCAGCAGGTAATAAGCCTCCGAGTCATGCTGAATCTGCTGAAACGCCGGCGCAAAATCATTCGAGTCAAAGAATGCCTTGCCACCCGTATCCACACTCAGCGAGCTCAGCGTCTCCTGCGACCCAAAGTTCGCACTGAACTGCGCCGTAGCCGCTGCTCCGCTATATGCCGAGTTCCCACGCAAGCTACCCGAGCTGGCATCCCCAACCGGCGGCAGCGCCTGCAACCCCCTTGAGTCCACCGAGTAGATCGCCATATTCGCCTTTGCCGCTTCATTCGTAGCCGCGCGCAAACTAGCCTCATTCTCAATCCCGTTCTTCGTCAGCCCACCAGAAAAATAAAGCATTGACTTCCGCTGATCGACTCTCTCCAGGCTCTTTGCGATCGCCCGAATCGCCAGCAGCTCACGGTCCGTATTCAGACTGTTGAACTCCGAATCATCCGCCGCAAACGCGCTCGTATCATCGCTCGTACCATCCGTCGACCCCGTACTTCCATTCGCAAATCCCGTTTCATCCGCGCCGTTATACTTCGCCAGCCCGCGCAGCAACGCCGTCTTGTCCGATGTAAAATCCTGGTCCATCGAGAGCCCCGTCGACATACTCACCAGCGCCACCAAATCCGCCGGCTGCATTCCCGTCTTCACATACTTCTCCGCTGCCTCTACCGCGCGATCGATATCCTCATCCTGCATCGAGCTCAGATCAAAAAAGATCACAATCAGCCGATGGTCCTTCAGCGCCTTCGGATCAGCCGCAAAGTTCCCATTCAGCAGATCCGCCACCGAAGCCCTGCCCGCAGCCGTCGTCTTCTCCTCCAACACTGCCGCCTGGTCTACATTCTGGTAGTCGAAGCTGATAATCCTCTGTTCCTTCTTGTCCTCATAAATTTTGAAATCGCTGGCCTTCAGCCCCGTCACCACCGCCCCCGTCTTCTTGTCCCGCACCACCACATTGGTAAGCACGATATTCGCGTTCAATTTCAGCGAGAACGTCCCCTCCCCCGTCTGCTGAAATGCCTGCGAGCTTTGTTGCGACGCGCGCCCATTCACCACCGCAGTCGCCGCACTCTGCGCACCCGCGCCCACACCCAACATCGAAACCAACGCCACCGCAACCAATCGCCGCATCAACCCGTCCTCAACGCGCACTCTCTACGCTCTACTCTGCCTAAAACCGATACCGCGCCTGCACCAGCAGCGTCCGCATCGTCGCCGCGCTTGTAACCTCGCCAAAGTTAGCCGAGTTCTCCGTCGTATTAATCCCGCTGTACTGCACCGTGTTGAACACATTGTCCGCCGTCACCCGAATCTCAAACGACCGCGTCCCGCCAAACGTCATCACCCTCGACAGCGACGCATCCACCGACACCGTCCCAGGCCCCTCAATCGAATCCCGTGAAGCCGTCCCATACTCACACGCCGGCGCCGCAAACGCAGCCTTGTTAAAGAACTCGCCCACCGTCCCCGGCCCCTTCAACGCTTCGCCGATCACCCGATCCGGCCGCAGCGTAAACAAGTTTCCGCTAGCCGCCTCCGCCTGGCTCCCCGAGTACGACGGCGTAAAGTAGCTCCCCGTCGCCAACGTAAACGACCCACTCAGCGAGTACCCATCCAGCACACGCGACCACAAGCCGCCCTTGTTGAAGTACTTCCGGTTCGGTCCAAACGGCAACTCCAGCATCCAGTTTCCCGAAGCACTCTGCCGTCGATCGAACGAAGAATTTCCCTCTTCCAAGTCCAGCCGTCGGTAGTCCTGCACGCTCGTCGCGCTTCCTCCGCCCACAGACGACGCATTATCAATCGAGTGCCCATACGTATACGTAATCCCCAGCGAGACCCCCTTCTGCTCCCTCTTCTGCAAGCTCACCACCACCGAGTTCGCATGCGATCCCGCCACTGAAGTCTCATACGAAAACGGCGCAACCCCCGGCGTCGTCACACCGCTAGGTGTGCTGTTCGGCGACCCCACCACATCCAGATGAGTGCCCTTCGTTTCGTTATATCCAATGTTCAACACCAATTGCAGTGGCAGCGTCTTCTGCACGTTGATGTCGTACACCTGCACCATTCCCAGCCGGTAGTTCTTATCCACCGAGTAGTTATTCTGCACCGTCTCCGCCGTCGAGCATCCAAACCCATTTGCCAGCGTCATGTTCGCCATCGTCGTGGTAGTCGTTGTCACGCATCCAGTAGCAGCAGGGTTCGGATTCGCCGCACTAGCCACTGGAATATCATTCGTCTGCGTCTCAGCAAACGGAGGCTGGAACGAGAGCGACTTCGCCATCGTCGCAAACTGCCCCGTGTTGTAGTTGATCCCATAGCCTCCGCGCACCACCATCTCGCGCGTCATGCTCGTCAAAATCTTCGACGTAAACTTAGGTCGCCAGGCAAACCCAAACCGTGGCGCATACATCGTCCGGTCCGGATCAATCAGCCCACCGGGATACTTCCCGCCATAAGTCCCCGTCTGCCCTGGCTCAACCGGATCAACAGCCGTGAAGTCCGCATTATGATCCAGGTTCACCAGCCGATCATTTTTCTCCGTATACGGCGCGAAGTACTCATACCGCACACCAAAATTTAGCGTCCAGTTAGAAGCCAGCCGCCAATCGTCCTGCGCAAACCAGTCCACCACGTTCTCGCGCAGATAGATCTTGTACAGCCCCGCCTGAATCGCCGTACTCTGCGGCAGCCCCAGCAGAAAATCCGCAAACCCCGAACCCGTAGTCGCTTGGCTCCCCGCAGCCCGATCCACCGGACTCTCCGTCGCATACCCCGTAAACGTAAACTGTCCCAGCGGATTATTGCCACCAACCGAATCCGCCTGCACCCGCCGCACATCCAGCCCCAGCCGCAGGTTGTGCTTCTTATGCCGATACGCAACAAAATCCGAGAAGCTGATCGTCTGATTAATCAACTCATTCGGCGTCGTATTCGATAGGCCCGCAAAGTTCGAGATGTTCAGCGACGGCAGCCCGTTATAAAACCGCGTATCCGCAAACCCACCCGACTGATTCGGAATCGTCAGCCCCGCCGTCACCGTCGGATCATTTGCTGTATCCGTAAAGTAATTCCGCGTCTCCGAGCTCTGCCGGTTCCACGTCAACGTAGCATGGTTCGACAACCGACCATACGACACCGTGTATCCGGCGCTCAGCGAGTTGCCATCCGTCTCACTCGCTCCACCCAGCGGAAGAAAGATGTTCCGTACATCGCGAGCCGAGTGCGAATAGTTGTAACCAATATTAATGTTCTGCCGCAGCGACGCCGGCAGATTCGAATCCCTCCGTCCGAATCCCCCGAACGGCGATCCGCCCTTCCCACCCAGCGTCCGCACATACCGCGTGTTCACTGAAATCTGATTGTTACCTGCATTCGAAATCGTCTCGTAGTTATACCCCTGCGCATTCAGCGGAATATTCGGAGCCGGATAATACTGCAACAGCGCCAGCGCCTGCGCCGAGATCGGCGTAGTGGCATTCGCCAGATTATTGTCCGTCACCGCCAGCCCCGTCGACGGATCATAGATCGCCACCGGCAACGTCACACCATTCACCACCTGCGTCGACTGCGAAAAGTCTCCCGCGCGCTCCAGCGTCGTGGGTACTCGCGAAGGCCCGCCCAGAAACGCATTCAGATTCTTCTCTCCCGTCACATTCAAAAACACGAACTGGCTAGTATTCGGTTTCACCAACCCCGGAATATAAGGAGACCCCGCCAGCGTGATTCCAAACTGATTCGTATACGACGAAGGCTTCGTCTGCGGCTGCAGTGTAGGCGACCACTGCGCCGAATTCAGCGCCCCATTGCTCGTCCGATAAAAAATGCTCCCATGCGGCTGTGCCGGGTTGAAGTTCCTGAACCCGCCAAACCCACCGCGACCGCCGCGTCCGCCTCCACCGCCAAACCCACGCCCACCCATCATCCCACCCAGTGCACCCACAATCGCATTCGTCGGGTTTCCACCCCCACGCAGCATCCCACTGGCCCGCGCCCGCGCCACCGCATCCTCCACACGCTGACGAATCTCAGCTTCGCTGAAGTTCGCTAGTCCATTCGTCTCGCCAGCCTCTCCATTCACCGTCACCGAGTCCGCCGCCGCATCCCCCATCCCCGAAAGCGTAGGCATCGCCGCGCCCGCATTCCGCGAGCCCGTCGTAGCATCCAGCGCATTCTCGCCGCTGTTCAAACTAAGCCCCTGCATCCCGCTCGACATCCCCAACCCAGCACCAGCACCACCGCTCGCCTGCTGCGCCTCTTCAGCCGCAACCCTGCTAGCCAGTTGCAACCCAAAGTCCGTGCCCGTCGGCACAATCCTGATCCCTTGCTTGGCTGCCTCCGTCTCCACACCATTCAGCAACACCTCCTGGGTCGCCTCGGCAAATCCCGTCAGCTCCGCCCGCACCACATACCGTCCGTTACGAGGGATCGCCATCGCATACTTGCCATCGACATCGGTCGTCGTCGCATACTTCCTACCCGTCAGCGAATTCATCGCCGTAATCGCAACCCCCGGCAGCGGAACCCCCCCAGCTTTACCCACCGTCCCTGCTACCACTCGCCCCTCAATCGTCCCACCCTGCGCTGTCGCGGCAAGCACCGCGGCCGGCGTATGAACCGCGCCAGCCGTCTGTGCCGCAGGCGGCGTCTGCGCCACCATCGCGACGCCCCCCACCGTCACCATCGCAGCAACCAAAATCCGCTTCAATCCTCGACCGTCCAAGTACACCTCTCCCTCCACCGCAACCACCGTTCTTCCGACACCGTGTCGTCTCGTCCCACTCTGCTACTGATTCTGAGGATTCGGGTTCCCGCCAGGCCGCGCATTGCCGCCCGAAGCTGCATCTCCCGTACCCCGCCTCCCGCCGCGCTCCATCACCACCAGCTCCGTCGGCACAAACACCCCATCCTTCACCGACCCCCGACCGCGCACCATCTCACCCACCTTAATATCGGCCAGCGTAATACTCTCTCCACCAGCCTCAGGAGCCTCCGTAGGCGCACTCGCCGCACCACCACTCGCCGCACCATCAGCACCCATCCGCCCGCCCATCCCACGCCCACCCCTTCGGAACGACGTCGTCTCATCAAAGCCAATCGTCTGCATCACATGGTCCGGCCGCTCCACCGTCATCTTCGCGTTGTCCATATCGACAGCCGTAACCCTCCCCACGATGTACGTCTTCCCCAAATTCGCCTTCATCGCCGCCACCTGCGCCGCATCGGTAGCAAACACAATCGCCGCATGCAGCGTCTTGTTCGGCGCATCCAATATCCCCGCCGCCATCACCCCATCGCCCACCTTCAAATCCGCAACCTTCACCGTATTCCCGCGCCCCTTCATCACGCGCGTGTTATCGGTAGTCACCACGGTCATCGTCGCGCCGTCCTCGGTCTTCACTGTAAGCGTGCTGCCAGACACCCCCGTCACCTCCCCCGTCACGCGCTGCATCCCGGCAAACGCCCCACGCCCCCTTCGTTGGCCCTGTCCCGAGTCCTGTCCCGAGTCCTGCGCCCGCACCACCACCGCCGTCGTACTCAACATCACCGCCGCAACCAACACCATCATCGCTTTACGCCGCATCGCAATCTCCTGGTCCCACCGTTCCAATCTCTACACTCTCAAAGACGAGATCGCCGCGCGGAAGACTCGCCCTCCACCAAAAATTCTCACCAAGGCCCTCTCCGCGTCGATTGTCTTTCCAGCCGCATCGGTTTACCGTCAAACCACAGAGCGGCCACGGCGCGCCGCACCCCTCCTTGAGTACAACGATCCCAACTTTGTGAAGCATCCAAGCGCCATAAGCATCGAATCGAAACTGGAGCGCACCATGCTGACGCAGCCCACCCCCCCCACCGCCCAAAACGCCCGCACCTCTGCGCTGCTCGACCGCTTCCGCACCGTGCGCGCCGCCACCATGGCCTTTTGTACCCCGCTCACCCCCGAAGACATGATGGTCCAATCCTGCGCCGAAGCCTCGCCCGTCAAGTGGCATCTCGCCCACACCTCCTGGTTCTTCGAAACCTTCGTTCTCTCCGAGTTTGTCGCCGGCTACCAGCCCTTCGACCCCAACTTCCACTGGCTCTTCAACTCCTACTACCGCTCCCTGGGCGAGATGCCAGAAAAGAAACTCCGCGCTTCTTTCTCCCGCCCGCCCCTCGATCAGATCCTCGCCTACCGCCGCAACGTCGACGCCGCCATCGAGCGCCTCCTCTCCTCCATCCCCCAGGACGAATCCCAGCGCCGCATCGTCCTAGGCCTCGAGCACGAGCAGCAACACCTGGAGCTAGCCGCCACCGACATCAAGCACGCCTTCTTCACCAACCCCCTCAACCCCGCCTATCTCCCTCTCGCCTCCGCCCCGCCCATCGGCGACCGCATGGCCCCTCCTCTCGACTGGCTAAACTTCACTCCCGGCTCCTCCAAATACCCCGGAGTCATCGGCATCGGCGTCACCCCCGACCCCAACAATCCCGGCCCGTCAGGGC